>JAYWAI010000501.1:0-20972 GCA_043782545.1 Acidimicrobiia bacterium | reverse complement strand
TTTGATACCAGCCTCGTTGGCCATTGTGTTGGCAGTTCCCGACAATTTCACGTCGCACCAGCCTCCGGAATGCCGCACGATTTCGATCGACGACCATTCTGGGCGAGCTTCAATCGGTCGAAGGATTTTCACGACGGCCTCTTTGGCCGCGAATCGAGCTGCAAATCGCTGAGCAACGGCTAGTTGGTCGATGGCTGACGAGCAATATGCGACCTCGCTCGCTGTGTACACGCGTTGCCGGTAACGATCGCCAAAGCGGACAAGAGCTTCTGAAACAGTGGCCACGTCGGTGATGTCGACTCCCGTGCGCACGGAGTAGGAACGCTGTGTGTGTTGGATTGTTTCACTCATCGCATTGTCAATTTCGCTGGTCAGGGCATGTGTTCTGTGCCTATGAGTCTAGATCGGCGAATTCCCATTGTTCTTAAGAAGACGCTCAGGTAAATACCCCAAATCGCCGATGATTCTTGAGAGACTATTTGGGTTCTGTCATTATTAGATCGGGCGGATTACGAGGGGATTGACAAACTTATGACTGCAGCGATGAACGAGGTTGATGTTGGCCTCCCGCTCACCGTCCAAGCAAAGGATCCTGGTCCACTATCGACACCATCACCCCTGAGCCCCGAGCAGATCATTTCCGGTACGCCTGAGGCGCTGATCGCCGATGTCTATCACTCGCCAGACAACACGTTTCACATGTCGTTTTGGAGTTGTACGTCGGGGCGTTTTACGTGGTCGTATCTTGATGTCAACGAAGCCATAACCATATTGGCAGGCGAGGCATTCGTGACGACTTCTGACGGGGTAACGCATCACCTCGTGCCCGGGGTTTCGATGGCATTTGGGCGAGGCGAAACTGCCACGTGGCACGTGCCGGTGTACATCCGCAAGATGGCGATTGTGCATCTGCAACCTCGTTCATTTTCTCGAAAGGTCCTCGACAAGTTGCGGCGAGAAATACGGCTGCGGCTCCGGTCGCCGAAGGCCCCGGCGTGAGCAAGAATCCAAATTAACGACATTCACGCAGCAATGAACGCGGAGCGTGCTTAACACCGCTCGAAAGCGGCCGATAGATACCAGTGACTTCAGCGACGCGCGCCAACTCGAATGGAGACGTCCACATGGGCGTCACCATCGTTGGTGCAATCGTCGCCTTTGTCACAATTCCATTGGGGGTAGCACTTTGGCGCGACGCGCCGGTACAACCTCAACAAACACAACAGATTTCGCCCGTTGAAGTCACAACAACCACGGCGGAAAACACCAGTACAACGACCTCACGACCCCGATCGTCGCATCCAACGGTGGTGCAACTGAGCTTGCCGGATACCAAACCGGTGGCCAGCGATTCAACGCTGACTGTCTCGACTCTGGCGATAGACGGGCAGGCGCCGTAGCAGTATCAGGCGGCGCTAGGCCGGATTTACTTGCTGATGGTTTCCAACACGGGTGCGTACAGCGCCCAACGCCGCGCGCCTTGACGCTTAGCGGCTACCAGTGCCTGTTCAGCTTGCCGGATGAGGTCGCCAATGGAGCCGTCGGTCGTTGATGCGTGGGCAATCCCCACGCACGCCGGTAGATCGAAACGCGTTGCTGTTTCGGTAGCCAATGTGCCGTTGTCGACGCCTTCAAAGAGAACGGCAAATTCGTCGGCCCCAAAGCGGACCACGAGATCGCCAGAGCGGGCAATTCCCCGCATCGTGTCGGCCACTTTGAGCAGTGCAGCATCACCAATGCGCTGGCCGTGTTCGGTGTTGAACGCGGTGAAGTCATCGAGGTCGAGGATGAGCAACGCCAATCGTGACATTGCTGGCGAGTTGGTGAGCGAGTTGAGCCTGTCGGTCAATGCTGAGCGAAGCGGAAGCGCCGTGACTTTGTCGTGGACCGCCGCGACTGGGCTGTCGAACGCAACGACTTCGCTGGCAAATGTCACGCGCTCGGCATGTCGCTTGTCAAAGAGCATGAACACCTGACGGCTCGCCATAACCGCACTGGTGAGTGCGCCGAGCATGAGCACGCTGCGCGACACGGAGGCACCAAGAGCGGCCTTCGAGCCCGCCACGATCATGAGCGCCAGTAGGGTGGCGTACAAACAGCCAGTCACGAGATTCATAAGCAGCGGCAACCGTTTGGTGCGGACTTTCGGGAGCAACGTGAGCGCAATTGCGCCAGCCGCGGTCGACAACGAAACGACGATGAGCAGGTTCAATGATGCGGGCGACGGCACGTAGAGAATCCACATTGACAGCATGAGCAGGCACAACAGCGTAAGCGCGTCGAGCAGCATACGAGTGCGATCGAAGGGGGAGATGGGTTGTCTGGGTGAGCGGGATGCCTTGTGAGACGCGGCGTGTCGATTGCGGTGGCGGACCATGGGTAACTATCGGCACAATTCACCCGTTGCTGAGCGGCCTACCCCAATACGACCAGTGTGGCTACCAGGTCATCGTGACACGACGGTCGCTGGTGCCGCCTGGGGCCCAACGACCGTACAACCCGCCAAGTGCTCGACGGGTTTTGGCAGTCCATTCGCGGCACCACGCATCGTTGAGCTGTCGAGTTTCGCCGATCAACCCGCGTTCGTAGACGGTGTATGCGCCCCATGCTCCGATGCCGTCCTTTGGTGAACCGACTTCGTTGATCGTGACGGCGTGGCGCACATAGGTGCGATTCCGATGGGTGTGGCCACAGGTCCATACGACGTTGCTACACGCTCGACTCAGCGCGTCGGCGAAGGCGGCCGACTCGCGCCCGGGAATGCCGGTGGGGAGCATGGTGGGTTTGTCGAAACGTTGGGGGTAGTGGTGGGTCACAAGCAGTGTGGCTGGGGAACCCTTCGCAGCCTCGCAGATAGGTTCGGCGACGTGCGCAATTCTCCCGTGTTCGTGGTTGGGCAGTGTCGTGTCGGCCAAAATAATTTGGAGGGGGCCCAAGTGCCTCACTGCGATTTTCGAATCGAGGGCATCGAAATGAATCCCCACTTGGGCGGCATCGGCTGACAATTTGTCGAATGACGGCGTGCGCTTGCCTCCTTCGTGGTTACCAATCGTGGCCCAGATTGGTATGCCGACGGTCGCCAGCACGGAGCCGGCAGCGGCCCACTCAGCGGGGCGAGCATTGGCGGTCAGGTCGCCCTTCACGATGAGAAGTTCAGCACCGAACTCCTGCGCTTCGGCTACTACCGCTCGCGCGCAGCGTTCTCCCAGGCTGGAGTGATCATCCTGTGGATGCACGCGAGGTAAGGCCCCGAAGCCTCGATCGCCGATGTGCATGTCGCTCATCGTGGCGAACCGACCCACGACGTTGCCGAGATCGACGTGAACGCCGGTGTTCACTCGAGTGCTGCGGCCAGTTGGTCGGCAGATCGCGCCCGCAACGCGACGTTGACATTCATGCGCTCGATTGTCTGATCGACCGCCTTGGCGGCCTGAGGTAGCGGATGCTCAGCCACGAAACTGGTGGCATCGGCCAACAACACCTCGTCGCTCGAAACTCTCAAACCAGCGATCATTCGCCCGACCAGATTGCTCGGGAACGACTCGTTGAGTTGTGCCCAATTTTTGCGCATGTGTCGCCATGCGTAGTTGCTGAGGTCGAGATGCCGCAAACAAAGCTGCAAAACAAACGGAGCATTTTGGCTCCGGATCTCACCGGTTGATGCCATTTGAAGCACTTGCTCGAATTCGGTTTCGCCGGGGAAAAGGGGCATCGCATAGAGGTAGCGCGATTCTTCCTGCGGTGTGGTGGCGCCTTTCCAGAGCGCCAGAAATTCGGTGAAGTCGTCGGCTGTGCCATTGCTTGCTACGACTGTGGTGGCGGCCGCTAGCAAGTTTGGCTCGACGCCGACCGGCGATGCCATGAGCGATCGAGCGGTGGCGATGGTGGTCGGGTCGTGGCCCAGATCGCCGGCCAGCTTGAAGAGCAGCGCTCGTAACTCTGGATTTGATGACTCGTCAAGGCCATTCAAGACTGGCACGGTGAGGCGTGCCAGTCGCTCTGAAAGCGCTGGCCGATTTTGGTTTGGCGTGATGCGACGCAGCTCCCCAAGGCCCAGCGCCAAGGCCTGCCAGACGGCAACTTCGGTTTCGGGAGTAGCGCCGCCGAACGCGTTGGCCATCGCCAAGAATTCGGTGGCAGGCATTCCATCGGCGTACACCGCAGCCCAGGAATCATCCACCAATGCGTATCGTTCGGGCGTCGACAAATGCGCCAAACTGCCTAAGACCCTGGCCGCCAAATCGGTCGAGTAGCGCACTCGGAAAAATCCGTGAGCATCGGCATTGACAATAACGGTGACCGCAGGATCGTCGAGTTCGAGTTCAGCATGTTCATTGTCGAGCAACACGCGCTGTTCGACTGCCTTGCCCGACGCATCGATGAACTTGATGATGACGGGAATGGCCCACAACTGATCCTGTGGTTCCTCCCCGCCGGCATAGCGAAACATACGTTGAGACAGGCGTAGCGACGATCCGACCAAGTCGACATCCACGATTGGATAGCCGAGTTGATATATCCACGAGTCCATGATTCGGCGAACTGGTTGACCGCTGGACTCCTCGATGCGATCCCACAAATCGGTTGTGGCGGTATTGCCGTATGCGTGCGTCTTGAGGTAGTGCCGAATGCCGTCGCGGAAGGTGTCGGCTCCGAGGTATTGCTCGAGCATGCGCAACACCGACCCACCCTTTTCGTAGGTCAATACGTCAAACATGCCTTCGCAGTCAGCCGGCGAATGTACCGGAAATTCGATCGGGCGGCTCGACGCCAGCGAGTCGGTATCGAAGGCGGCGGACCGGTCGCGAGAGAAGCCCTCCCACACTTTCCATTCGGGTTTGTAGGCGTGGGTAGCAGCGGTTTCCATGAATGTGGCGAACGCTTCGTTGAGCCAAATTCCCTCCCACCATTTCATGGTGACGAGGTTGCCAAACCATGAGTGGGCCAATTCGTGGTTGATGACGGCCGCCACGTTTTGCAACTCATCTTTGGTGACTGCGGTGGGATCTACGAGCAGCAGCGTCTCTCGAAATGTCACGCAGCCCTGGTTTTCCATGGCTCCAAAGGCGAAGTCTGGAACGGCCACAAGGTCACATTTTTCGCTCGGGTATGGGGTGCCGAAATAGTCGGCCAACCATGGCAACGCGAATTCGGCGGTGGCGAGCGCGAAATCGGTGAGGTGGCCTTTGCCCGTCGGGTAAATAATTCGGGTGGGGATGCCATTGAAGTGATGAGTCGGCGTGGTTTCGAGTTCTCCGACCACAAAAGCCACGAGGTAGGTGCTCATCTTCATCGAATCGGCAAATACAAACGAGCGGCGCGAATCGGTGAGTAACTCGTTAGACATCTCGGCTCCGTTAGCCACGGCCATCAGGCCATCGGCCACGATGATGGTCACACTGAAGACCGCTTTGAACTCGGGTTCGTCCCAGCAGGGGAAAGCTCGACGAGCGTCAGTTGCTTCGAATTGTGTGACCGCAACGGTGTGTTCGAGGTCGTCATCACCGGTGTACGTCGAGCGGTACCAGCCGTGCAATTTGTCGTTTAAAACGCCCGTGAATGCGATCTCGATTTCGGCTTTTCCAACTGGGATAGCCGAGTCGAATATGAACGTGGCGGTTTCGGCGTCATCGTCGAGAATGATTGACGTAGCCGTAAGCCGTTGGCCGTCGTAGGTGGCGGTGGCCAATGCAATATCGAGTTCGATGGCGTTGAGAATCACGGTGTTGGTGGATTCATGCACGTCAACGGAAATGTTGGCCGTGCCATTGAAAACAAAGCTGAGCAAATCGGGCTCCAACGATAAGTCGTAGCGCGACGGAATGACGGTGTGAGGGAGCCGAAACGAGTTGGTTGATGACACAGCCGTGCACGTTAGTGCGGCTGCGGTGGCGCGTTCTGCCGACCCGCTCTAACGAGCTCAGCGGGCCGGTGTCGCGGCGTTTAGCTGGCCGGGATGTCGGCCAACACCTCGGACGGATGTCCAGCCACGTCAGTGACCTCGTAGCCCTTGACAATCACGCCGTCGGGATTGATCAGGTAGGAGATTCGTCGTGGAAAATCGGGCCACTGTTCGTCGGGCTCCTTCTTGGCCTCGTACGCCGTGCCGACTTCCTTGGTGGTGTCGCACAGCAGTGTGTAGCCAAAATTCTGGGCATCTGCAAAAGCCAATTGCTCGGCTGGGGAATCAAAACTGATGCCGAGAATCACCGCATTCGCGGCTTCAAACTCTGGGGTTCGATCACGGAACCCCTGACCTTGAATCGTTCAACCAGGCGTCGAAGCTTTCGGATACCACCACAGCACCACCCATTTGCCGTTGTAATCCGACAAACTGACCGATGACCCGTGCTGGTCTTGGAGAGTGAAGGCTGGTGCCTTCGTGTTGTTGGTAAGCACATGCGGACCCTATCGCTATCTGGCCTCGCGCACTAACTTCTTCGGGTGCCTGAAACAAGATTTGATGTCGTTGGAATCGGTAACGCGCTGGTGGATGTGTTGTCGCACGAGACTGATGCGTTTATCCATGAGAACTCACTCGTCAAAGGGTCGATGACTCTGGTGGATAGTGAATTTTCGTCTCGTTTGTATACGCTGATGGGGCCTGGCTTGGAAATGTCTGGCGGGTCGGCGGCTAACACGATTGCCGGCGTGGCGTCCTTTGGCGGTCAAGCGGCCTACATCGGCAAGGTCTCCGACGACCAATTGGGTGAAGTGTTCGTGCACGACTTGGCGTCGATGGGCGTCCACGTGGCCAACGCGCCATCGACTGATCGATCGTTGCCGCCGACGGGTCGTTGCCTTATCGTGGTGACGCCCGACGCTCAACGCACGATGAACACATCGTTGGGCGTGTCGGAATTGCTAAGTGTCGACGACGTACCGGCCGACATTATTTCAGCGTCGAAAGTGTTGTATCTGGAAGGCTATTTGTGGGACAAGACGCCCGCAATGGAGGCCTATCGTTTCGCGGCGGCGACTGCGCACGCCGCTGGGCGTTTTGTGGCGCTCTCGCTGTCGGACTCATTTTGCGTGCAACGCCATCACCGCGAATTCTTAAACTTGGTCGCGAACGACGTCGATATTTTGTTTGCCAATGAGGCGGAGTTGCATGCGCTGTACGGCATGGATTCCACCGATGACGGCGTGTCGCGCGCGTTGCAAGATTGCTCGATTGTGTCGGTGACGTGCGGGCCCCGAGGCTCGATAGTGGCCTCGCCCGGCGCCACAGTGTGGTGTGATGCCTACCCGGTTGAGCCGGTTGACACTACTGGTGCGGGCGATTTGTACGCCGCAGGTTTTCTCTACGGACTGACGCAAGGCCTCGACCCCGCGGAGTGGGGCCGCCTCGGTGCACTAGCGGCTGGCGAAGTTATTCAGCACATGGGTCCGCGCCCCCAAGTGTCGTTGTCGACATTTAGCTAGTGGTGATCGTCGTGGTGGGGCGCCGAGTTGGTGCCGAATTGGCGATCACCGGCGTCACCTAAACCGGGCACGATATAGGCACGCTCGTTGAGATGCGAATCGACGCTGGCCGTGACGATGTCGATATCAAGCGCGAGTTCGTCAATGCGCTTGATGCCTTCTGGTGACGCCAAAACACACACGATGGTCATATGCCCGACTCCGTGTTCCATGAGGGTGTTGCAGGCGTAGACGAGGCTGCCGCCAGTGGCCAACATGGGGTCAAGCACCAGCGCGCTGCGACCGTTGAGGTGCCGAGGGATGGTGTTCATATAGGGGTCGGGCTTGTAGGAGTCTTCGTCGCGGGCCATGCCTAGAAACCCTACGGGTGCTTCAGGAAGTAGGCGAGCGGCGGCATCGAGCATGCCCAAACCGGCTCGAAGTATCGGTACCACTATTGGCACACTCGCGGTGCTCACGCGTCGACCAACGGTGGGTTCGAGGGGCGTGATCACCTCGTACGGTTCAGTCTGTAGATTGCGTGTCGCCTCGTAGAACAACATGGTGCTGAGCTCATCCATGGCTTGGCGAAAACGGGCCTGTGGTGTGTCTTGGTCGCGCAAAAGGGCGAGGCGTTGGGCAGCGAGCGGGTGGTCGACAACGGTGACGTTCATAGCCTTAGGCTCCAAGTGCGGCGTAGCGCGGCTTGATGGTTCGTTCGATGATTTGGATGCGCTCGTCGAACGGCGCGAACGCTGACTTCATAGCGTTGACGGTGAGCCATCGAAAGTCGACTGCGGTGTAGCCGAATGCGTTGTGCAGCTCGGCGAATTCGTGTGACATCGAGGTGTCGCTCATGAGGCGATTGTCGGTATTCACGGTGACGCGAAAACGCAGCGCCCGGAGTAGCGCGATCGGGTGATCGGCAATCGAGGCGCACACGCCGGTGTTGACATTGGACGTCGGGCACATCTCGAGAGGAATCCGACGATCTCGAACAAAATTCGCGAGCCGGCCGAGTACCGGCTCGCCGTGGGCATCGAACGTGATGTCGTCCACAATGCGAACACCGTGACCAAGGCGCTCGGCGCCGCAAAACTGCACGGCTTCCCAGATCGATGGCAGGCCAAACGCCTCTCCAGCGTGAATAGTGAAGTGAAAATTTTCCCGACGGACGTATTGAAACGCGTCGAGATGTCGGGTGGGCGGGTGTCCGGCCTCGGCGCCGGCGATGTCGAAACCCACCACGCCTCGGTCACGCCAACGCACGGCTAGCTCTGCGATTTCGAGCGACCGCGCCGCGGTGCGCATGGCGCACAAAATGGCGTAGATAGTGAGCCCGGTGTCGTGCGAACCAGCGGAGAACCCTTCCAAGATTGCTTCCACCACCTCATCCAGTGTCAAACCGGCTTCGATGGACAACTCGGGGGCAAACCGCACTTCGGCGTATACGACACCATCTGCTGCCAAGTCTTGCGCACACTCAAAGGCGACGCGTGTGATGGCATCACGATGTTGCATCACGCCGACAGTGTGAGCGAACGTCTCCAAATACAGCACGAGATCGTTGCGCTTGGCGCCGCGATGGAACCACTTTTTGAGATCGTCGACGTCGGTGGTGGGCAATGCTGTGTAGCCGTATTCGGCGGCTAACTCGATCACAGTTTCGGGGCGCACGCCCCCATCCAAGTGGTCGTGCAATAGCACTTTGGGGTAGCTGACAAAGTCGGTCATGCGAAGCCTTTCAATGGTTGGGTGCGTTGCAACCAATTCCATGACGGATAGTCGGCGTCGCCAGAAATGATGTGGAGCGAATACGCATGGCGGCTTACGCCTGATGTGTTGGCGTTGCTGCGATGTGGCAATCGACCGTGCAAGGCAATCATGGTGCCCGCCGTCACGGGCAGCGCCACCAGGCCGTCGGTGGGGAGTGGTTCGGCGTCGAGCACCTCAAAATGTGTGCCGTCACCATTGCCTCCGTTGCGTCGGAAGATCTGGCGAAGGGCGCCTTTGTGGCCGCCCGGCTGCGCCCACAAACAACCGTTATCGAGGGTCGCATCTTGCAGCGCAAACCAGAATCCAATGCATGACTGCGGCTCGGTATACAGAAACGTGGAGTCTTGGTGGCAGGTGACCTCGCCACCGATTCCCGGTTGTTTAAAGATATACATCGATTGCAGCAGCAGTGGGTTGGTCACTCCGAGATCGTGTGAAATGGCCGCAAGTTTTGGGTTTCTAGCGAAGTCGTTGTACACCTGATCAAGGTCGTGCATGGCGTGACCAATTTTGTTGAGGGCTCGATCTTTGGCGACTCGCAACTCGCCAGTAGCCGGGTCGTGGGCTTTGGTTTCGTAGAAGAAACTGATGTTGTCGCCGGAAGCCAAGAAGTATTCATCGCTGGTACGTGCCTGTTCGTCGGTCGAAAACACGGATGTGACCGTTGGCTCCCATGCCTCCACAAGCTCGGCAGTGCGGCCCATGAGGCGTTGGCACGCCGCGGCGTCGACGAAATCAGGCATCACGAGGTAGCCGTTATCGTTGAAAAATCGGACGTCGCCCTGGCTCAACATGCCTTCAGGTTAGCTGCCTTCGCCGCCAGTGTGTCGTGACGTGCGACTACCACGAGGTCGGCTGCGGGCGACCTTCGTCGTAGCCCGCTGAGGATTGCAGACCCACAACAGCCCGTTCGTGGAATTCCTCGATCGAGCCTGCTCCTGCATACGTGAACGCCGATCGTACGCCCGCCACGATGTCATCGATGATGTCCTCTGCGCCAGATTGGTGTTGGTCCAAATACATGCGGCTAGTGGAGATTCCTTCCTCGAAGATCTCCTTGCGAGCGCGATCAAACGCCGACTCTTGCACCGTGCGACCCTTGACGGCTCTGTTGGACGCCATGCCAAAACTCTCTTTGTAGAGTCGGCCATCGGCGGATTGCTTCATCTCAGCGGCACTCTCATATGTGCCAGCCAGCCATGAGCCAACCATCACGTTGCTGGCACCGGCGGCCAAGGCGAGGGCGACGTCACGAGGGTGGCGGACGCCTCCATCGGCCCACACGTGTTTGCCGAAGTCTTTAGCGGCCGCCGCGCATTCCAGCACTGCCGAGAATTGCGGTCGGCCTACACCGGTCATCATGCGAGTCGTGCACATGGCGCCAGGCCCGATGCCAACTTTGATGATGTCAGCTCCCGCAGCAATGAGGTCCCGTACTCCTTGAGCAGTCACGATGTTGCCGGCCACGATCGTGGTCTCGGGTGCAGCGGCACGTGCGATGCGAATAGCGTCGACCATTTTGTTTTGGTGCCCATGAGCGGTATCGATCACGATCAAATCAGCCTGGGCCTTGATCGCAGCGCGAACTTTGGCCGCCACATCGCCGTTGATGCCCACGGCAATCGCCACCCGAAGTCGGCCCGAGGCGTCGAGCGCTGGGGTGTACAACGTGGAGCGCAACGCGCCCTTTTTCGTGATCACGCCGCGTAGCGTGGTGCCGTCGACAACCGGAGCGAAGCTGAGGCGTTCGGCGTCGAGCAAGTTGAAAATATCTCTCATTGGCCGCGAGGAGTCCACCGTGATGACTTCGCGGCGCATGATGTTGTGCACTTGCGTGAATCGATCGAAGCCATCGAAATCCGAATCGGTCACGATGCCCAGCAACGCCCCCGCTTTGTCGACAATGAGTCCAGCACCGTGCGCCCGCTTGAGAATGAGCGCCTCGGCGGTTTGAATGATGTCGTCGGCCGATAGGCGAATCGGCGTGTCGTATACCGGGTCGCTGGCTTTCACCTTGGCAATAGTCTTGGCGGCAATATCTATAGGAATGTCCTGTGGGATGACGGCAATACCGCCCCGCCGGGCCACTGTCTCGGCCATGCGCCGCCCCGCGACCGCCGTCATGTTGGCCACCACAATTGGAATTGTGGTGCCAATACCGTCAGGCGTGGAAAGGTCCACATTCATTCGGCTAGTCACGTCTGACATCGACGGCACCATAAAGACGTCGCTGTAGGTGAGATCGTGGGCGGGGGTTACATCATGTAAGAAACGCACGTGGCGTCACACTAGGGCACTGATGCGTGTGGGCGGGAAAGAATTTAGGAAAGCCATTCCCGCATGGACGCCCGAAACGCGTCGGTGTCGACGCCGACCGCAATGTCCCAGCGATTGGTGTGGAAGTTCATGTACTGAAAAACTTCGGCACGGCGCTCGTGAGTTATTGGCGCGTTGTTAATGAGGTGGACCCGCCGATCGGCCACGGTCATACCGTGAGCGGCCCCGCCGTTGACATCTATGACAACGGGTACGCGCTCCCACGTAAACGCATCGGGGTGAGCAATCGACCACGCCGCTAAAAGGTCGTGGACGCTGAGCGAACCGTCTGTTGTCTCGATGAAACCGTGTACGAGTGAATGGGCCCACAGGGTCGCCAAGTGATCGCTGCCGGGCACATCGCTGGATCGGGCCACGTCGACGAAGTCAGGCGTGATAGTGGCGGCCAGGGTGACGTCGAGGCCGATCATTCTGGGCACGGCGTTGTGGGCGAGTGCGCCGGGTGCGCCGAAGGCGTCGAAGCACACTGCGGCGGCTTCCGGGTGGTGCATTACATTGGCCTCGCCCCACGGCGATAGGTTGCCGCCCACGCCCACGCTGCCGGCCATCAGCGTGACGCCGGCCAGTCGGCTAGGCAACGTGGGATCGACCTCAAGTGCGGCAGCGATCGTGGTGAACGGGGCCACCGCGATGAGCGTGTAGTCGCCGGGAGATTCGAGTGTGAGTCTGATGATGGCATCGACCGCAGACTCAGCTTGGAGCGGGTCGCCGTCGGCAAGCACGAGCCCGTTAAGGCCGTCAGCACCCATCACGATTTCTGCGCCATGACCGCCCACCGGCCACGTGGATTCATGTACGGAGAGTCCACCGAAAATCGGGGTGGCCGTGGCGTCGCACGCCTTCATCACTGCTGATGTGTTGCGGTTGACGCGTTCGATATCAACATTGCCCCAACACGTTGTGACGGCGGCGAGGGTGACTTCGGGTGACGTGGCGCACCACCACAACATCGCCGCGTCATCGACACCAGTATCTACATTGGCAATCAGCCGAGGAATATTTATCCGAGCTCCCGTACTGTCTGAAGGCTCGCTCATCCGAGCTCGCCTTTTCGCCACGTGATGCCGGCGGCGGCGGGTGGGCGCAAACGGCTCGACGACACGGCCAGGATGACCAGCGTCGCAATGTAGGGAAGCGCCTTCACGATGTCATCAGGGGCGTTGTAGCGAGCTATGTACATGGCCAGAAGCGCACCAGAAATTGCCAGTGACCTGAAAGCGGCGCTTTTGTCGTGTCGCAAAAACGCTCGAACCGTGAAGAATCCGGTGAACACCACCCCGATGAGATACAGCCCGATCACCGATTTATCGCCGATCGTCGAGCGCACTTGCAGTGCGTCGGTATAGCCAAACAACACCGACCCGAGGGCTACGCCCACCGGTTTCCAGTTGCCGAAAATCAAGGACGCCAGCCCGATGAATCCTTTGTTGGCCGTCTGATTTTCGAGATAGCTGCCCGAATTGTCGAGCACCAATATCGCCCCACCGAGTCCGGCGCAAGCACCGGAGATGATGATGGCGGCGTATTGAATTTTGTGCACCGCCACCCCAAGTGAATCGGCCGCCGAAGGGCGCTCGCCGCAGGCCCGTAGCGAAAGTCCGAATTTCGTGCGCCACAGCACCCACCACGTCAACGGTACGATTAGAAATCCGATCACCACTTCGAGGCGCAAAATGCCAAAGAAGCCGTTCATGACGCTGGCTACGTCTGACACGAAAAACCAATGGTGTTTGCCGATCTTCTCGAGCCAGTTGGTGGTGTGCGATCCGCTCGATAAAAACGGCACGCGTATCTGACCGGTAGTGCCCGAAAATCCAGGCGAATTGGTGGGCGACCCCGAGCCGCGGCCGACAAAAAACAGGTTCGAGAGGTACCGCACTAGGCCACTGCCACCGGCGCCGACGAGCAAGTTGATGGCCACGCCGGAGATCACGTGATTGACCCCGAAGGTAATGGTGAGCAAGCCGTGCACACCTCCGCCGAGTGCTCCCCCGACGAGACCGCCAATAACAGCGCCCCAAGGGCCCAAGTGATAGCCACCCAGGCCGGCGAACCAGGTGCCCAAAATCATCATGCCTTCCAGGCCAATGTTGACAATGCCGGCTCGTTCGGCGAACAGGCCACCAATGCCGGCCAGCATGATGGGCAGCATCAAAATAATGGTGCGTTCGATTTGGCCAGCCGCGGTAAGCCCGGGAGCGTCAGTGGCGATTCGGGCAACCGACAACATCAACATGCCAATTGCCGTAAGGGTCATAAATCGATAGGAAGCGCGCAAGTTCTTCCAACGAACGTCGACCCGATTCATCAGCGAGGTGCTCATGCCATCGCCCCGGACGACGTCGCCATCAAGAGCTCCGCGGCTTCACGAACCGCTCTGGCTTGAGATTTGCGTCTAATGACTTCGTAGACGACTACCACCGACAGGATGATGAGCCCCTGCATGATGACGGCAAGTTCTTTGGGAACGTCTTCATTGCTGAGTCCGAGTGATGCTCGATCGAGCACACCAAACATGATGGCGGCAATGGCCATGGCGGGAACTTTGTCCCGAGCGAGCAGCGCCACGGCAATGCCGGCGAACCCCCATCCTGGGGGAAATTCGCCGACTTTGTAGTTGTACTGTTCTTCCATCAACGTGGCCATACCCACTAAGCCTGCCAGTGCTCCAGAAATGGCCATGCCGATGTAGATCATCTTCTTCGGATTGATGCCCGCGAAACGAGCCGCAACCGGGTTGATGCCCGTGGCCTTGACGTCGAAACCGAAGCGAGTGCGGGTGAGCACCTTGTGGTACACGATGCCTACCGCAATGGCCACCACTGTGAAGCCGAGTAACTGTGTGCCGACGGGAAGGTGAATGCCGATCCAGCCCAACGGCGTATTGAGATTGGGGAATCGCCCTGACTCGGGCAGGTTGCGGGTTTGGCGAAATGCCGTCGTGATGAACATGTTGGTTTTGGACAGTGATGCGATCACCGAAATGGCGATGGCGTTCAGCATGATGGTGGAGATCACGATGTTGACCTTGCGTTGGACGTTGAGCCAGGCCGGTATGAGCGCCCACCCCATTGACACGGTCATGGCGGTGATCATGATGATGAGCACGTGTAGTGGCCCGGGCAAATGAATGGCCGCTCCGACGACCCCACCCATGGCGGCGCCGAAAAGATATTGGCCTTCGACACCAATGTTGAACACGCCCATCCGAAACCCGATACTCACGGCCATGGCGCTAAAGAAAAGCGGCACTGCTTTGTTGATGACAATGGCCAGCGACTCTACGGAACCCAATTTTTGGATCATGGCGGAGTAGGCGGCGCCGGGGTTGTAGCCGCCGATAATGAGGGCCAGCGTGGAGACTACAAGTGCAACACCGAAGGCGATGAGAGGGCCTTGGGACGAGCGATATAGCTTGCGGGCTCTGGCTGAAATCGCCGGTGATGATGTCATGCCACTTCCCCCAATTGTGCGCCAGTCATGTAACGACCGAGTTCGCTTTTGGTTACCGTCGAGGGATCCAGCTCGGCGACGATGCGGCCGCGCAACATCACCATCAGTCGGTCTGATAGTCCAATGAGTTCTTCGAGATCGGCCGACACCAGTACTACGGCCATGCCGAAATCCCGTGCGGTGCGTATGACGTCCCACACTGCGGCTTGGGCGCCGACGTCGATGCCGCGGGTGGGGTGAGCGGCAACCAGAACCTTTGGGTTCATGAGCATTTCTCGCCCGACGATGAGCTTCTGTTGATTGCCGCCCGACAATGCAAAGGCGGGCGTCTTGGGCCCTGGCGTGCGCACATCGAATTCTCGGATGATTCGTTCGGTCCGCTCGATGGCCGCGGTTTCGTTGAGCCATATTCCGTCAGCGAAATCGCTAGAGGTTTGGTGGCCCAACATGGTGTTGATGTACAGCGGCTCCGGCAACAACATTCCTTCACGATGACGATCTTCCGGGATGTAGCCCAGACCCGCCTCGCGGCGTTCTCGTGTGTGCGTCGTGGTGATGTCTCGGCCGTCCAAAAAAATGGTGCCTGACGTCGGGGCCAGAATGCCGATGATGGTTTCGAGCAACTCGGTTTGACCATTGCCCTCCACCCCCGCGATACCCACGATTTCCCCGACATGCACGGCCAGGTTGATGTCGACTAGGAGGTCCCGTTGGCCGATCTCGACAGCTCGGACGTTGACCTGACTGAGTTCGAAAGCCACGATGTGACTATGACCGATCGGTCGCGTTGTCGGAGTGGGAAGTTCTGAGCCGACCATCAATTCGGCTAAGTCTTTGGCCGTTACGTCTGACGGTTTCACGTTGCCAACGGTTTTACCGGCCCGCATGACAGTGATGAAATCGGAGATGGCGAGCACCTCGTCGAGCTTGTGACTGATGAAAATAATCGTGGCGCCGTGCGCCGCGAGGCCACGCAGAGATTCGAAAAGGTCGTCGACTTCTTGGGGCACGAGCACAGCCGTTGGCTCGTCCAAGATAATGATTTTGGCGCCCCGAAAAAGCACTTTCAGAATTTCGACGCGCTGCTTTTCGCCGACACCGAGATCGCTCACAAACTCATTAGGGTCGATGTTGAATCCATAGTGCTTGGAAAGCTCGGTGACGCGCTTTTTGACGTCCTTCGGGAGAAGTTTTCCGGGCAGCCCGAGTGCCACGTTTTCCCAAACAGTGAGGTTGTCGGCCAGCATAAAATGCTGAAAGACCATGCCAATGCCGGCGTCGATGGCATCGCGTGCGCTCTTGAAATGAACAGGTTGCCCGTCAACGAGCACTTTGCCTTCGTCGGGCGGCTGGGACCCGTACAAAATCTTCATGACGGTCGATTTACCCGCGCCGTTTTCGCCGATGAGCGCGTGGATGCTGCCCTGCTCGACTCGAAACGACACGCCGTCGTTGGCGATGACGCCCGGAAATCGTTTCACGATGTCTATGAGCTCTACGGCGACGGGCATGCGATTCCTTGTCAGGTACGTGTGAGGGGCGTCGGCACTCGACCGACGCCCCTCACATTGCATTCGTTAAATTTTTAAACCTATGACTTCGAAGGAACCTTGATGGTGCCGTCGGCGATGCCCTTTTTGGCTGCTTCCAATTTGTCTTTGATGTCGTCGACATAGCCGCCGGTGGTCGAGTAGTCGACTCCGCCGCTCTTGGCATCAAACACTCGGGCGCCGCCCTTGAACGTGCCGGCTGACTGATCCTTCATGGTCTCGTACACAGCAACGTCGACATGCTTGATCATCGAGGTCAGGATGAACGGTGCCAGGTCAGCAGCGACGCTGCTGGCCTGATCGGAGTCAACGCCGATGGCCCAAACTTTGGCGCCTTTGGCCGAGAATTCCTTAGCGGCGGCAAACAGGCCATCGCCTGAGCTACCAGCAGCATGGAACACGACATCGGCGCCGGCTTCGTATTGGGCCAGAGCAGCGGTCTTGCCTTTGGCGGCATCGCCGAATCCGGAGAAGTCGCCAGCTGGTGAGAGGTATTTGACTTCGATCTTGATCGAGGGGTCAACCGACTTCACGCCAGCTTCATAGCCCACGTAGAAGTCCTGGATGAGCGGAATGTCGACCCCGCCGATGAAGCCAACGTGCTTGGCCTTCGACTTGAGCGCGGCGGCAACGCCGACCATGTACGAGCCTTCGTTGGCCTTAAACACGAGGCCCGATACGTTGGGTGCATCGACCACGGAGTCCACAACTGCGAAGTTGATCTTCGGATTGGCGAGAGCCGACTTCTTCATCTCGTCGCCCCAAACGAAGCCAACACCAATGACGAGTGCAGACTTGTTGTCGACGGCGTTCTTCAAACGCTCTGCGGTGTCATTTTGGCCACGAACGGCTTCAGTGACGGTGTATTTGAATTCTGCTTTGGCCTTCTCGAGTCCAATGACGGCTGAGTCGTTGAATGAGTGGTCGCCACGGCCCTTGAGGTCGAACAAGATCGACATCTTCTTGCCGCCGCTGCTCGATTTTGAGCTGCTGCACGACGTGGCGAACAGTGCCAGTGACAAGCCGAGGCCTGCTACTGCGAGGACGCGTTTACGCATATTTATCTCCCTGAATAGTTGGTGGCGGCGACTCTAGTGACCGTTTTGCGGGCTCTCAAGTGAGTCGGCAAGCTGTAACACGTCCGCGCGTTTGACCCAGTCGGTGCGAGCCCCGAGTCGCGTACATGCCAACGCTCCCAACGCCACCCCGTGACGCACCGCATTGTGAATCGATTCACCATCAGCAATCGCGGCGACGAAGGCCCCACAAAAGGCATCGCCAGCTCCAGTTGTATCAACAACGCGCACTGACGCGCTGGCCTGACGCCACACGTCGCCCTCGGCGCTATACATCACGCCAATCGCCCCGAGCGTCACGACGACATCGTTGTCCGACAGCGTCCGAAGTGTCGCCAATGCGTCGGAAATATTTTTACAATTTGTTAAGGAGACTGCTTCGTGCTCGTTGACGATGAGTATCGGGCGGGCTGCCAATATTGCTGCGGGAACGGGCCGGGGTGGGGCCACGTTGTACACCACCTGAGCGTCGCCGCACGCAGCTACGGCGGCCACGAGCGCCGCGTCGCCCACCTCGGCGCACAACGAAACCACACGGCAATCCAACCGGGCGGGGATGTGGGCAGCGTCGAACGTCGCGTTGGCACCAGGGCACACCACAATTTGGTTTTCACCCGAGTCGCCAATCATCACAAAAGCTTGCCCAGTGGCGTGCCCGTCGAGCTCTCGCACGAGCGTCGCATCGACGTAGGACTGTTCCAAATTCTTCAGCGCCGATTGGCCCAGAGCATCGTCGCCGACCGCCGCCAGCATGGCAATGTGGTTCGGGGCCATCACCGCTGCTGCCACTGCTTGGTTGGCTCCCTTGCCTCCCCAGGCGTAGCTCACCGAGCCACCGCCAACGGTTTCGCCGGCACCAGGTAATGTCGGGCAGTTCACCAGAATGTCGTAGTTGATGGAGCCAACCACGGTGACAGCTGAGGTTGCGGGCATGACGCCACCGTATTCCGCTGGTTGCCGTGACGATGGGTATCCCCGAAAACGACGTCTCACCGTGGCAGGCTTTTGCCATGCGGGACACCCTCCGTGACGATTTAGGTTGGTTGCCGTGGCCAAACGCGGATGATGCCAACTCTCCTGTCGCGCTCCACGAATCGAGTCAATTCTCGTACGAAGCAGTACAGGACGCGGTGGTGTTGGAGCGCTATTTGTCGGGTGAGTTGCCGCCTGGACGCCCGAGCCGCGCCGTGCGCGAACTTCGCAAACGTCGGGTACGCCGCGCTGCGCAGTTTGGCGGCGCGGGTTTGATGTTGGCCGCCATCGCTATGGCGGGGGTGGTGTTGAGCGATCAGCCCACTTCGCAAAGTTCGCCGAATGCGACCACGTCATTACCTCGCCAAGCTGGCGATCCAATCTCGGTGGCCCAAACTCCAGTAGGCCCGTCGGCATCCACCACGGCGCACGTCGCCACGACGTATTGCAAGACCGTGGTTGGGGCCGTTTTTGCCGACGTGAATTTGGACGGCGACCGCCAGGCCGGCGAATCGGGCGTTGCGGCTTATGTTGTCAATGCCTACGACGACAACAACACCATCGTGGCCTCGGCCACCACGAAACCCGATGGGTATTTCGCTCTGGCTATCCCCGGCGGCGCGCCTGTTCGAGTGGAATTTGTGGACCCGTCTGGGTCATTAGCCAACGCTCCCCATGGCGGGGGAGCAACATCAGTGGCGTATCCAACTGCCCCCGGCTGTCGAGTGCTCTACGCGGTTGTTGACCCCGCCGTCGTCAATCCCGCCAAGCCGTAGCGCGCCCGGCGGTGAGGCCGCAGCGCGCTATTGCGCTCGGCTGGGCTCATGTGTCCAAGCGCTATTGCGCTCGGCCGCGCGACATGATGTCGGCCCGACGACGTTCCACTTCGTCGGCGCTAAATGACTGCTTGCGCCACGCCACCGAATCTTGTTCCTCGATTGCCCAGCCGTCGGCCACGGTTTGGCCTGACACGTCGGTGTAGGTCTGGCGAATCTGGCGTACGCCAGCCTGGTTGTTGCCCACGATGTCGGCGGCAAGTTGGCGGGTGAAGGGCAAGAGATCGACATGAGGCACCACATGGTTCACGAGCCCGAATGCCAATGCCTCGTCGGCCATCATGAAATTGCCCGTGTAGCTCATTTCCCGCGCCCTGCGCACCCCAATGGCTTGAGGCAACAACACCGTCAAACCCCAGCCGGGCATCACACCAACACGGGAATGGGTGTCGCCGAAACGAGCTCGATCTGAGGCGATGAGGAAATCGCAATTCAACGCCAACTCAAACCCGCCAGTGATGGCCACACCGTTGATGGCTCCTATGAGCGGTTTGGCCAGGTGAGGAAATGGACCCCGAACTCCGTGGTCGTTCGCTCCACCACCAGCACCCGATCCGCCCAACAATTTGCCGTCGTTGGTACCCAGTTCTTTGAGGTCGAGTCCGGCGCAAAATCCGGGGTCGGCACCGGTGAGGATGATCACGTCGACGTCATCGCTGGCATCGGCTTCCAGCAACAGTTTGGGCAGCATTCGCAAAACTTCGGTGGAAAGCGCGTTGCGGGCCTCGGGCCGGTTGAGCGTGACGGTAGCGATGCGGTCAGAAATTTCTAGCAGTACGACAGACATGGTGACTCCTGATAGGGGTACTAATTAATGGGTTCTGGATCCAAGAAGCTGAGCTTCAAATCGCCCAGCTTGACCAAGGTCGAAGCGATCCAGCTGCCGAGCGTGCCGAAATGTTGGTCGAGTTGGGTGCCGTCGGCGAGGGCAGATTCACTGAGTTCGTAGAGCCCTTCAAACGTGATTTCGAAGGCGTGTTCTTGATGCTTCAGCGATGTGTCAAAAACAGTTTCGACCTTGGGCGCCGATCGATCCAGCGCTGTCGCGCCAACCTGAGGACTCACGAGTGGAATCACGGCCAGGACCGCTCGGGGGTCGGGAATAAATCGCAAACGCTGTACGCGAAAGGCCACACTCACCACGATATGGGGCGGGTCGGTGACTGGCTCGGAGATGTACCACAACCGATAAGCCGTTTGGCTCCATGTTGGCCAATCCAAGGTGATATCGGCTTGGACGCGCGCCGGTACGCCTTCGCCCGGAAGTGAGTAACTGGTGGCCCACGTGAGGTCGCCTAACAGGATGTCGCTCTGGAACCGCTCCTCAAAAGCCTGGCGTTCCAACAGCGCCTGTTCGAGGGCGTCGCGCAACGACCCAATGGCATCAGTGAAAACGTGATCAAGCATCGGATGTTGTTCTATCAGGCGTCGGCGTTGGGATGAGCGCTCTGCGCCGTGTGAACTGAATAGTGCCTGCCACGTACAACCCGGCAAACACGATGGCAGTCCCGATGATGTCGCTCCATGTGATTGATTCACCGAGCACGATCCATGCCTCGATGTAGCCG
>JAYWAI010000500.1:0-3028 GCA_043782545.1 Acidimicrobiia bacterium | reverse complement strand
CTGTTCTTCAAGGGCAACGCCACCAGCTTCGCCATGAGCGACCTGGCTGCCGCGGCGCACAACATTCCTCACGGCACGCAGTTGCTCATTTTCGGCGGACTGTTCATCGGCTTCGCCGTCAAGGTGCCCATGTTCCCGTTCCACACTTGGCTACCCGACGCGCACACGCAGGCCCCCACCGTCGGCTCGGTGATCTTGGCCGCCGTGCTATTGAAATTGGGCACCTACGGGTTCATCAGAATCGGTATTCCGATCCTTCCGGAAGCCGCGAAAAGCTGGGCCTGGTTCATTGGACTGCTCGCCGTTATCGGCATCATTTACGGCGCGCTGGGTTGTTTGGCGCAGACCGATATGAAGCGCCTCATAGCGTTCTCGTCGGTGGCGCATATGGGTTTCGTGATGCTGGGTATTTCCACGCTCACCAGCTTTGGTATCAATGCCGCCATCTTCGGCATGGTCGCGCACGGACTCATTACCGGCATGCTGTTCTTTATTGCTGGTTCGGTGAAGGAGCGCTTCCATACCCTCGAAATCAAACGCCTCGGCGGCTTGCTGTTGCAAGCACCCCGTCTGGGCTGGTTGCTCGGATTTTCGGCTATGGCCTCGTTGGGCCTGCCCGGCCTGGCTGGCTTCTGGGGCGAGTTCCCGGCCATCTTGTCGGCGTATAAGCCGGCCGCTGGTCTCACCGAGTCGACGTTCCGTACGTTCATGGTGATCGCTGCCGTCGGCACCGTATTGGCCGCGGCATACCTGCTCTGGCTGCTCCAACGAGTGGCATTCGGGCAACCCAAAGCCGAATGGGCTGGCCACAAATTCGACGACGTGCTCCCCACCGAATGGATGGCCTGGGCCCCGTTCTTGCTGGGCATTGTGGTGCTGGGCGTATACCCGCAGTTCTTGTTCCACATCACTGACGGTGCCGTTGGCGACATGCTCAAGACAGCGCTCGGACACTGATCCACATGCTGGCCCTGCTCCCAAGTCTTCTGGGGTTTGTCAAGCCTCATATTGACTATCACGCGCTTGCGCCCGAGATCGTGCTGTCGGCGGCCATCGTGGCCGTGCTCATCGCTGACCTCGTATTTGACGAACGCAAGAAGTGGGCCACCAGCACGATCGCCGGCCTTGGTGTGTTGGGCGCGTTAATTCCCGTTCTGACGCTGGCCGCTAACGGCACTGATCGAGTGATGTTTGGTGGCGCCTACGTCGTTGACAACTTTGCGTTGATCACCAAGGCGTTGTTTCTCATTGCCGGCTACATCGTGATCCTCTTGAGCGCCAACTACATTGGCGAAGGCGACTACGCAGAAGGTGAATATCATTTCCTTTTGTTGTGCAGCTTGCTCGGCATGATTGTGATGGGTTCGTCGCGCGATTTGATCTCGATCTTCGTGGCACTCGAAACGTTGTCGATCCCGGCTTACATGTTGGCGGGCTGGCGCAAGCGTGATCTGAAGAGCAACGAAGCGTCGATGAAGTACTACCTACTCGGCGTGTTTGCGTCGGCCATCATGCTCTACGGCATGTCGTTGCTCTACGGCGTCACGGGCAGCACAGTGCTGCAGACCATCGGTGCCGGCATCACCAAGGGCTCCTTCAGCCAGCCGATCATCACGCTGGGCGTGTTGTTCATCATCATTGGTTTCGCCTTCAAAGTATCGGCCGTGCCGTTTCACTCGTGGGCCCCTGACACGTACGAAGGTGCCCCGACGCCAATCACGGCGTTTCTATCAGTGGCCAGCAAGGCCGCTGGTTTCGTGGCGCTCGCCCAACTTGTGTACGTCGGCTTCGCGTCGCGCAGCGACGTGTACGCTCCGTTGTTTTGGGTGCTCGCTGCGCTCACGATGACGGTCGGCAATGTCGTAGCACTGCGCCAGACCAACATCGTGCGCATGCTGGCCTACTCGTCGATCGCCCAAGCTGGTTACATCTTGGTTCCGTTCGCCACTCTCGGTCAGGGCAAGCAAGATGGTCGCTCGGCCCTCACCGCAGTGATCACCTACTTGCTGGTGTATGCCGCCATGAACCTCGGCGCTTTCGCAGTGATCATCGCCGTTTCTCGCAAGACGCGTTCCGGCGAGATCAGTAGTTTCGGCGGCCTGTTCTCGTATGCCCCCGGCCTTGCTGTCTTGATGACGGTCTTCTTGTTTTCGCTGGCCGGCATCCCGCCGTTGGGCGGCTGGATCGCCAAGTTCACCGTGTTTCGCGCCGTGCTCGACGCTGGCACGGGGTGGGCGGTGGCGTTGGGTGTGATTGCGGCGGTCAACTCGGTGATTGCTTTGTATTACTACGCGTCGGTGGCCAAGGAAATGTGGATGAAACCCGTGTCCGATGGCGACAAGACGCCGATCAAGGTTCCCGCATCGCTCAGCATTGCCCTCGGGATTACGGCTCTTGCCACGGTGGTCATCGGCGTTCTGCCCAACTTTGTGGTGCGATTCGGCGACCTCGCCCACCTCGCCGCGTTCGGCAAGTAGCCGGGCTCACGTCGGCTCGGCCGGCCTGTCGTGAGGTTCTCGGATTTCATGCGCGAGGCGCTCTACGGCGTCGACGGTTTCTACTCCTCTGGCCGAGGGCAACCCGGCCGACGAGGCGACTTCATCACGTCCCCGGAGGTGGGTCCGCTGTTCGGTGCCGTCATTGCTCGAGCGCTCGACACGTGGTGGCACGAGCTCGGTTCGCCGTCGCAGTTTGACGTGATCGAGGTCGGTGCGGGCACGGGCTCGTTGCGGCGTTCGGTGCTGCGGGCCGCGCCTGACTGTCGTTCGGCGCTGCGTTACCAAGTCGTCGAAATCGGGCCTTACGCGCCAACAGATGCACTGCGCGAACCGCCATCGGTGCCTATCACCGGCGTGATCTTGTGTAACGAATTGCTCGACAACTTGCCCATCGATCTTGCCCTCGACGACGCCGTGATTGAAGCTGCGGTTGTCATTGCCGCCGGACCGGCATCGTGGCCCGAAGTTGGCCTCCGACCAGCACAACAGGCCGCTCACGATTTCGTGACCGACTCGTTGGAACACCTTGA
>JAYWAI010000499.1:0-3032 GCA_043782545.1 Acidimicrobiia bacterium | reverse complement strand
GTACGGCGGCAGCATGATTGGGCCGTTGGGAACAAGGATGCGATTTAGTGCGTCGACGGTTGATCAGATGCCCAAGCACGTGTCATCTGGGTACATGTTCGGTTCTGCAGTTGCCGTGCCGGTGCCTGATTTGGATCGCACGGATTTCTTGCTGATGCTGGGAGCAAATCCGTACGCGTCGAACGGTTCGTTGTGTACAGCGCCCGACTTCCCGGGCCGGATGCAGGCCATCATTGAGCGTGGCGGCAAGGTCGTCGTGGTTGATCCTCGGCGCAGCCGCACCGCCGAGGGAGGCACCCAACACGTGGCCATCATGCCAGGGACTGATGCGGCATTTTTGGCCGCGATCGTCAATGTTGTCCGCGAATCCGGACGGGTCAGTTTCGGTCGCGTCGCTGAATTCGTCGATGGCGCTGACCAACTTTTCAATGCCATTCGAACCTTTACACCTGAATCGGTGAGCGCATTTACGGGCATCGACGCCGCTGTCATCCGTCAGATCGCCAATGATTTGTGTGACGCCCCGACCGCTGCTGTGTACGGGCGCATTGGGACCACCACCCAAGCCTTTGGCACGCTCACCAGCTACCTCGTGGATGTCGTGAACGTCATCACGGGCAACTTAGATCGCCCGGGCGGCGCAATGTTCCCAATGCCGGTTGCTGGTGGCGCAACCACGAGGGGCAAGAAAGGCAAAGGCCGAGGATTCAAAGTTGGGCATCGCACGAGCCGCGTGTCGAATTACCCCGAAGTGATGGGGGAGTACCCAGTTGCCGCGTTGCCAGAAGAGATCGACACCGCCGGCGAGGGTCAAATCAAAGCGCTCATTACTCAAGCTGGTAACCCGGTTTTGTCGACGGTGAATTCGGGTCGCCTTGACGCCGCGCTCGAGCAGCTCGATTTCATGGTGTCGATTGACATTTACGTTAACGAGACAACCCGCCATGCTGACGTGATTTTGCCGCCGCCGAGCAACTTGGCGAGGTCACACTACGACCTGTTGCTGCTGCAGTTCGCGGTGCGCAACGTGGCTAATTACTCGCCGGCAATTTTCCCGCTCGGCGCAGATGAGCCCGACGAATGGGAGATCTTGATGCGTGTAGGTCTCATCGCTGCCGGCCTTGGCGAACAGGTCGCCGCTGACCCGCTCACGGCGATCCAGAATGCCGATGATGGCGGGATCGAGACGTTGGTGGGCAAGTCTGTGGTGGACGAGCACTCGCCCATATTCGGGCGGGCCGCGGATGAGATTCTGAAGATGCTTTCGCATCGCCGTGGCCCAGAACGACTATTGGATTTCCAATTGCGAGTTGGTCCATTCGGCGATGGTTTTGGAGCCAAGCCGAAAGGCGTCAATTTGCAGATGCTGATTGACAACCCCCATGGTGTGGATTTTGGTTCCCTGCAACCGCGCGTGCCAGAAATTTTGAGGACGCCAACCGGCACAATCGACCTCGCCCACCCCGCCATCGTGGCCGATCTAGATCGATTGCGTTCGGCGTGCGACACAACCCGAGGCGATGGACTGGTACTTGTTGGCCGACGAGATTTGCGCAGCAACAACTCATGGATGCACAACTTGGCGGTATTGACGAAGGGTCGAGTTCGCTGCACGATGCAGATTCATCCAACGGATGCGAGCCGGCTTGACCTCGTGAGCGGAGCCATGGCGAGGGTCACCTCACGGGTTGGTTCGATTGACATCGTCTGCGACGTTACCGACATCGTCCGCCCGGGAGTAGTGAGTATTCCTCACGGTTATGGCCACGATGCTCCCGGGGTGCAACATGGCAACGCTGCCGCGTATGACGGAGTCAACACCAACGTTCTCACTGATGAACGCGAGATGGACCCCCTATCGGCGACGACCGTTTTGAACGGCATCCCCGTGTTGGTGTGTGCCGTGGCGTAGCGCCTGTTTGCGACGACCCAAAGCAGTTCCGACGGTGTGTGAGGGTTGTCCCCACGGTGTGCGGCGGGTTGATTCAACGGTTGTCCCCACGGGTGTGGACAGTTTGGGGAAAAGAAACCTACTAATTCACATGGTTGTGCACTGGCACATCACAGGCAGAGTTTCGTAAGGTGGTCACCACTGGGCCGCGGCGATGTCGCGGGCGGATGGAGGAGTCGAATGCGCAATGTTGTCGCGCAATCGGTCTTTGATGATGGGGCGAACTGTGTCGGCTTCGTCGCCGAAAGGCGAAGAATTCGTACGTTCCGTTACCCCTCTGACCTGCCCCGACGCGTCGCGGTCACGTAGAGCACTTTAATGCCCACGTCGAGCGATCAAGTTTCCAAAGAAAAGGTAAGAAAATCCGCAAGAAGTAGTTGACAAGGGTGGAATTACGATGATGTAATTCATCTCCATCTTGTACTCGGAGGGCACCGAGATCACTACCGACCACAACATCTTGTGATTTACCAGTACGGCGGGCGTTTCACCGGGTCTGTATCCACCAGCACCACAACTTGATCACAAGCCCAGTCGGGCGCAACAGAACAGCCCAGTCGGGCGCACCAGAATCGCCCTCGGGGCACACATCGCCGGTAAGGCTTAAAGGACAACATCATGGCAATTGCACCAGAGCGGCTTGGGATTGGTATTCACCGTCATTACACAACCGCAGGCATTCATCCATTTGACGAGGTGACGTGGGAGCGCCGTGATTCGCGCATTACCAACTACCGCGACGGTTCGGTGGCGTTCGAGCAAATTGGCGTCGAATTTCCGGTGAGTTGGTCGATGAACGCCACCAACATCGTCACGCAGAAGTATTTCCGGGGCACGCTCGGGCTGCCCGAACGTGAGTCGTCTCTGCGCCAAGTCATCGACCGGGTATCAGAATCGATAACGGCATGGGGGCGGTCGGGCGGCTACTTCACCGATCAGGCCGAAGCCGAAGCATTCAACGCCGAACTCAAGCACATTTTGGTCACCCAAAAGGCGGCATTCAATAGCCCGGTGTGGTTCAACATCGGTGTGAAGGGCGTTCCTCAGCAAGCCAGCGCGTGTTTCATTCTGTCGGTTGACG
>JAYWAI010000498.1:0-8007 GCA_043782545.1 Acidimicrobiia bacterium | reverse complement strand
CAAGAGGGCTCACGAGCGCCACAAAAATCTTTGCGCCGCTGGGTTGTTGCACAATGACGACGGGCGGCGGCGTCGAGCTACCGAATTGCGAAGGCATGGGGGAAGTATGCGAAGGCCCGGCTGCACTTGAGCCGCAACGACTTCGTATGCGCTGCGTATCGCTGAGCGCAACTCGGCGTACGCGCTCGGCGCGACGCGACGCCTTCTAAGGTGTGACGAATGAAATTGGTGTTGATTGATCTTGACGACACGCTGATCGACCGGTCGGGGGCCTTCACAAAATGGTGCGCCGAATTTGTTGAGGCGAATGGATTGGATCAGTCCGCAATGGCATGCCTGCACGATTATGACAATCGCAGCTTTCGATCCCGGGAAGATTTTGCCGACCTGGTCGAACACGAATTTGGACTTGGAATCGCGCAAAGTGATTTCTTGTTGGAGTACCGCTCCACAATGACGGTCAACACTCGGCTGTATGACGGCGTGGCCGACGGGCTTGTAGTTTTGCGCGACGAAGGCTGGAAAATATGGATCGTCACCAACGGTGAGGTACCCGTCCAGGAGTCCAAAATCGGTTTCGTGAGTTTGGGTGACATGATCGATGGGTGGGTGATCTCGGCCGCAGTGGGATTGCGCAAACCAGGGCGAGAAATTTTCGACTTGGCGCGCCAGCGGGCCGGAGGAGCTTCGGAGTCAGACACGTGGATGGTGGGTGATAACGAAGACGCTGACATTGCCGGCGGGCACAACGCCGGGTTACGTACGGCCTGGGTGTCGCACAGTCGGCGGTGGCCGCACGCCGATTGGAATGCCACCATGTTGCGCGTCGACACCGTCAGTGCGCTTGCTGAGATCGTAAAACGTGGCCGCTAAGCCTCGGGCGAGCCGATGTCGAACTGGCGGGCCGTGCCAGTCGAAAGCAACCAAACCAGCACAATGCCGATGACGGCCGCGTCCATGGCCAGTGCGGTTCTCACGGTGAAGGCGTCGCTGAGGGTGCCGAGAATCTGCGACCCAATGGGCAGACCACCCAGAATGGCCAGGAAGTAGAAGCTCACAGCCCGCCCGCGCATATGGTCGGGGACCTCAGATTGGATGAGCGTGCTGAGCACGACCAAGATCGTGAAGTGGGCCACCCCGCCAATGGCAAAGGCACCAATGGCGACGGGAAACGATGGCCCTGACGCCAGCACAGCGGTCATGGTGAGGTACAAACCCATGCCGGTCACGACCCTCGTGCTGCGCCGAATCCGTTCGCCGTACACCGTCGACAACAGCGAGGCGGTTACCGCACCAATGCCCAGACCGATCAGCAGCGTGCCATTGTCGTTCGACTTATGATGAAGTATATTCACTGAAATCGATGCGGCGATATATTGCAATGACTGGCCAAACATCGCAGTGATCAGGGCCACGATAAGTGCCAATCGCAAGCGCCTGGAGTGCCACATATAACGAGCGCCATCCAGCAGTGCGGTGAGTACCTTTTCGTCGGGTGACATGCGCGCATTGGCTCGCGGATTGACGAAAAGCAGCACGCCGATCACCAGCGGGTAGGTGGCCGCGTTGGCAAAAATTGCCGAGCCGGGCCCCCATGCTTTCACCGCCCAACCAGCCACGGCCGGACCAATGGCGCGTGCCAACGTGTACTGCATCGAGTTGAGTTTGACGGCCGATGTGAGCAACTTTTCGGGCACCAAACTGGGGATGAAGGATTGCCACACCGACGTTTGAAAACCGGTTGACACTCCCGTGATGAACGTGAGGCCAATAATTCGCCACGGCGTGATGTGGTGGGTGCGGTACAGCCACCACATCACGCCGGCGCTCAACATCTGCGTTACTTGCGTGAGGACCAAGATCAGGCGACGAGATATTTGATCGGCCAACACACCGGCGTAGGGCGTGATGACCACGGCGGGCAAGAGCGATGCCATGGTCGACAGGCCGAGCCACGAGGTGCGGTGCGTGATGTCGTACAGGATCGCCGAGACCGCCACCAGTTGCATCCAGCTGGCGGCATTAGAAATGGATGCGGCCGCGAAAAACGCCGCAAACCCCCGGTGTCGCATGGGTGCCCAAGCCCCATGAGTATGGGCGACTTCGGGCATGGGCTGCGTGGTTTCTGTCATGACAGGGTCACCGGGGTTCGACCATATTTCGGGTCACAGATCGGGGAGTGGGTTATCGAGGTTGGGTTTGACGAGGCCGCCGTCGACGGCCAGGATTTGGCCGGTGATGTAGCTGGCGGCCGGGCTGGCCAAGAAACACGCTGCGGCGGCAATGTCGTTGGGCTGGCCCAAGCGACGCAACGGTGTGCCGTCTTCGAGGGCCTTCTTAATTACCGGGTTGCTAGCCACTATTTCGAGCGCCTCAGTAAGGATGGCCCCCGGCGCAATTGCGTTCACACGTATGCGCGGGTTGAGCTCGGAAGCCAGCAATCTGGTGGAGTGATCCACCGCTGCTTTGGCGCTTCCGTATGCCACATAGCCTCGGCCCACGACGTGCCCGACGGCCGAAGAAATCAGGGTGATCGAGCCTCCACCGGCGTTGATGAGATGGGGTACCACGGCCTTGGCGAACCGCAAACCGGTGAGCACGTTGTTGTCGTAACTATCTGTGAAGGCCCGCTCAGACGTGGCCATAAAGCCTTTGGGCATCGAGCCGCCCACCACGTTGACGGCAATGTTGATCGCCCCAAGTTGCTCGACGGTTGCCGCCACTGCAGCTTCAACCGACTCTTTGCTGCGGGCGTCGCATTGCACCGCAATGGCACGGCGGCCGAGTGCTCTGATTTGCGCGGCGACGCCGTCGATCTGTTCTTGCGTGCGACTCAGCACCGCTACGTCGGCTCCCATTTCGGCCATGCCAATAGCGGTCGCCGCGCCGATACCGCGTCCGGCGCCGTTGATGATGGCGACTTGTCCGTCGAGACGAAATGCATCGGTGATGGCCATGGTGGAGCTCCTAGTTCTGAGTTAGTACCAACGTGAAAGAGATTCAATTGTGCACGCCGTTTTGTTGCCGCTGGCGTGCACAATTTCGACGGTGATGAGCATGAGCGTTTGGACGCCACCGGTCACGGGAGTGGTGCTCACGAGTACGGCTCCGGCGCGCACCGAGTCGCCGGCATGGATTTCGGCGTCGAATGTGACCTTGTCGCATCCGTAGTTGACGCCCATGTCAAACCCTTGTACATCAACAATTTGGGGCAGAAAGAGGTTTGACAAACTGAGCGCGAAATACCCGGCCGCGTCGGGAAAAGGCATGCCGATTGCTCGCACGAAATCGTCGAGATGTTGCTGCGCAATGGTGGTCGTCGGCGAGTAACCGAGGTGGTCACCGGTGGCCGAGGTGATGCCATCGTGACCAATGAGTTGGCGGGGCATGGTCAGGCTCCAAGGCGGGCGAGTGTTGCATGGGCTTCGGCCATGATGCGTTCGATGAGCTGCGCGCAGGTGGGCAGATCTTCGATGACGCCGACGACTTGGCCGCTCGCCATCACTCCGGATTCCACATTGCCATCGACCAGCGCGGCCTTGAGCAACATGGGTGTGTTGGCGGCCATGAGCACCTGCGCCCACGACAAATCCATCGAGGAGCGCATGGCCTTGCCCTCTTTGAACATCGAGCCAAGCGTGAGCCCAGTCATCGAGCGGAACTTGTGCGCGTTGAGCAACGCCTTGGGAATCGCAAGAATTTTGTTGCCCGCCGACTCGAGACCTTCGACCAAATCGGTGCGCAACACGCGGTGTGGCACCCCATCAACCTGGGTCGAAACCACCGTGTCGGTCACGGTCCGACCGAGGTAGTACTGCTTGACCGAGTCGGGGACTGCGCTGTCGCTGGTGAGCAAAAATCGGGTGCCCATAGCAATACCGCTTGCCCCGTAAGCCAACGCTGCGACCAAGCCGCGGCCGTCGAAAAAACCGCCTGCGGCGATTACGGGAATTTTGCCTGCGACCGCGTCGACGACTTGGGGCAGCAAGATCGACGTGGGCACGCTTCCCGTGTGGCCGCCACCTTCGCCACCCTGAACGAGTACCGCGTCGACGCCCCACTCGAGCACTTTTTCGGCGTGTCGTTTCGCGCCGATTGACGGAATCACGATCGCTCCGCCGGCGTGCAGTTCGTCGATCAGTTTTTGTTTGGGGGCTTGTGCGAACGACGCCACGCGCACGCCTTGGTCGATCATCAATTTGATGCGGTCGCCGACATCAGCAGAGTCAGCGCGAAGGTTGACGCCAAAGGGTTTGACGGTGCGGCTCTTCACCTCGGCGACCGCGATGCGTAGCTCGGAGAGGTTCATGGTGGCCGACGCCAAAATGCCCAAGCCGCCTGCGTTTGATGTGGCTGATGCCAAACGAGCACCAGCGACCCAGCCCATGCCGGTTTGCACGATGGGATACTCGATGCCGACAAGGTCGCACAGCGAGGTGTGCAAAGAGGGATGCCCTGTCATGAAACTTCGCGGTGTCGCAGGCCCCGCGGATCCAATCGATTGAGTACGTCGAGCTGTTCGTTGGTGGCCGCGGGTGTGGTTGGCACGTCAGCTGGAATCACGAGCTCGAAGCCGGTGGCGGCCACGACGTCGGCCACTGTGACGCCTGGATGAACTGATCGCAATTGCATTCGTTGTGCGGGACAGTCGAAATCGAGCACCGCCAAATTGGTGACAACGCGGGGCAGATTGTGGTGCGCTTGCACCCACGGGCCCAGCGCTTCGGCGCGGTCGTAGCCGAGGCCTGACACCATGTCGACCTTGGCCACAAATACGTTGGTGTTGTGCTTGGGAATCCAAAACGAGGTGGCGTGGTTGATGGTGTTGCCGGGGCCGCCGCGCACGCCGAGCAGTTGCGATTTCGGGCGATCCCATGGACCGATGTTCGAGATGTTGGTGTTGCCACGAGCGTCGATTTGGCTGGCCCCCATCATCACGTGGCGACGTCCGCCCCACAGTGTGTCGAACACGGAGCGGAACGGAATCCATCCTTCGACGAGTTTGTCCGTACCGCCGATGGGGAGTTCGTTGCCGACGAAGAATGCCTCGCCGTCGGAGATCAACAAGTCTGGTTCGAAGGTGCTGCGAGCCAGACGGGCCCCCAGCATCGGGATGGTGCCCATGCCGGAAGCGAATATTTCGCCGTTGCCGCGCCATGCTTCGGCCGCAGCGGCGCACACGATGTCGGCCAGAGTAGGTACGCTCACTTTTGGCCTCCTGTGGTGCTGGCGGTTGCGTGCCAGTTAGCCACGGCGGCGTGATAATCGGCCTCGTCGCCGCTGAGAAACTCGGCCACAAACGCGGTCCACGACTCGGCGTTGGCGGCCGCGGTGGCGTACGCCTTTTGGAACTTTTCGTCGCGCCCGTACTCGGGTTCGCAGGTGGTGAAGTGCGCTCCGTTAGGCGCTTCGATCACGCAATCTACCATTGAGCGGTTGATGCGCAACGTATGGAACGAACCAGCTTCCAGCAGCGCCTCAGTCGACACGATTCGTTCAGCGCTCACAAACCGATGGCCCGGTTCGCAAGCATTGAGAAACAGGTCGTCGAAGTACACATCGGGGCCGAGATATTGGGCGTTGCCTCGCGCATCTGAGCGGTTCATATGCACGAACGCGGCATCAAGAGCCAGAGCAGGCACGGCAAGCAATTCTTCACTATCGGCATACGGCGATCGAACTGTTTTGAGCCCAGGGTTGACGTCCATGACGCCACTTCCCAGGCCTGAGCGGGTAGGCAAAAACGGCAGCCTCAGCGACGCCGCGTAGAGCGCCCATTGCAACATGCCTTCGTCGTATTCGACGCACTCGGCGATCGTGCCGTTTTGACGGGCGGCACGGAAATGTGGTTCAAGGGGAATCGAATCCAGCGACACGAATCCGTAAATCAACTTGCGAACTTTGCCCGCAGAGCACAACAAGCCCACGTCGGGGCCGCCGTAGCTCACTATGGTGAGGTCGTTGAGATCGCTGCGCAGAAGAGCTCGCACGAGCGACATGGGTTTGCGGCGTGAACCCCAGCCGCCAATACCGATCGTCATGCCGCTTCGAAGCGTGGCGATGGCTTCGTCGTTGGTCATCAATTTCGACATGTTCGCCGGCCCTTACTTGCTGGTGTCGGCGTCGCGATTTTCGACGAACGCGTCACGCAATTCGTCGGACACGCCAGCCAGGTTGAGTTCAAAAGTGAAGCCCTGCTCGAAGCGGTAGCTGCGCTTGACATCCCACAAGTCGATGCCGTTGAGCGATTCTTTGGCTGCTCGCATGACGGTCGGCGACTTACTGGCGATGGTTGTGGCGATAGCAAAGGCGGCACTGCGTAACTCGGCGCGAGGCACAACCTGCAACACGCTGCCAAATGCATGCAGTTCTGCGGCACTCGCCGTGGCCGAGGTGTAGACCATGGCGCGCATCTTGTGCTGAGGCACCAGCCGAGACAGGTGTGTGGCTGCGCCGAGAGCGCCTCGGTCGACTTCGGGAAGGCCAAAGAACGCGTCGTCGGAGGCAACGATGATGTCGGCATTTCCGGCTAAACCAATACCGCCGCCCACACAAAATCCGTTGACCGCGGCGATCACAGGCACCGGGCAGTCGTATACCGCAGCGAACGCAGCGAAGCACCCTTTGTTGGCCCCAATGAGTGCGCTAAAGCCGTCGGTGTTTTGCATCTCTTTGATATCGACACCGGCGTTGAAGCCGCGGCCTTCGCTACGCAACACCACCACTCTGGCGTTGGTGGCGGCACCTGCGGCGGTCAGGGCGGCGGCGAGCTCAAACCATTGGGCGACAGTCAGGGCATTTACCGGCGGACAATCGACGACGATTTCGGCGATTCCGGCGGCATCAATGTGCGTTGTGATTCCCACAACGGGCGAGACTAGTCGTAATCTTCTGTAGGCACGATTTGTGTTGGTAAGGTACGACTCGAAATCTGACGGGTAGTCAGAAAGGTTGATTTATGCCGATTGCCATCGATTTGACCGGTCAAGTGGCGCTGATCACTGGGGGCACCAAAGGCGTGGGGCGCGGCATCGCGGCGCGCCTGGCCGATGCTGGTGCCACCATTGCCGTGTGCGCTCGCAACCCGGTTGCAGGGCTGCCCAATGGCTGGCATTTTGAGTCGGTAGATCTGCGTGATGGGCAGGCTGCATATGACTGCGTGGATCGTGTGGTTGAGGCGCTGGGTCGAATTGACATTCTGGTCAACAACGCTGGCGGCACGCCGATAGCTGATACGGCAACCTCGTCGCCGCGGTTGAGCGAGAGGGTGATTGCCCTGAATCTCATGGCCGCCATGGCGTGTAGCCAGCGAGCGAATCATTGGATGCAACAACAGCCGGGCGGCGGCTCGATTGTGAATATTTCGAGTGTGTGCGGCGGGCGTCCATCGCCGACGGCCGCGGCCTACGGCGCGGCCAAAGCGGGCCTGAATAACTACACACAAACGACGGCGTTTGAGTGGGCACCCAAAGTGCGAGTGAACGCCGTCACGTGCGGCATGGTGCTCACGGAGCTCTCCCATATTTACTACGGCGACGCCGATGGTATTGCCGCCGCGGGAGCAATCGTGCCCCTGGGCCGCATTGCCCAAGCGAGTGAAATCGGCGACGTGTGCGCGTACCTGGCATCTTCGTTGGCGAGTTATGTCACCGGCGCGAACCTGGCTGCCCATGGCGGCGGCGAGCGTCCACCATTTATAGATTTTGAGCGATAGGGGAATTGTTATGACTGCAGATCCACGTCCATTCGATTGCGACAATCACTACTACGAAGCGATCGACGCGTTTACTCGACACCTGTCGAAGAAGGATGCGCCGCGCTGCGTGCAGTGGGCTGATATTGGCGGCCGCAAGTACCAAGTGGTGGGAGGCAAAGTGTCGCGCGTGGTCGCCAATGCCACGTTTGACCCGATCACCAAAGCTGGCGCGTTACATGACTATTTCCGTGGCAATCCCGACAATAAGCAACCGTGGGAATTCCTCGGCGATATCGAACCGATCCGGGCCG
>JAYWAI010000497.1:0-21184 GCA_043782545.1 Acidimicrobiia bacterium | reverse complement strand
GAAAACCGATCGGAGCGCCCACTCGTAAACGCGGCTCGGTCGGCCAATTCACCAAGGCCAAACCAGGCAAGCCACTTTCGATTGCTGCGCAAAAAGCTATTGCAGGCAAACTCGATCGCCAACAAAAATCAAGTGATTACGGCCGCCGCGAAGCCGACGACCGTCAGCAAGGTTTGGCAACGGCGCGTCGGTCGTCCAACGTCGGTCGTCCGTTGTCGGAATCTCGCGGCCCTCGCGAAACGGGCTTGGGCGGCGAGCAAGTCGAAGGCCGACAAGCTGTCCGGGAATTGTTGCTCGCTGGCACGCGCCGCACCCGCGAAATTTGGATCGCTGAAGATATTGATCCTGCCCCAATTTTGGACGACATCATTGAACTCGCAGAAGAGTCAAGGGTCATTGTCAAACACGTTGGGCGTCGTCAGATCGAAAACGCGGCGCGCACCGACGCGCCTCAGGGCGTGATTGCCTTTGCTCAATCAATTCAACCGGTTGAACTCGATGAGTTGGCCGTGCGCCAACCTGGACGCCCAGCGCCGTTTTTGCTGGCGCTCGATGGCGTCACCGATCCCGGCAACCTGGGTGCGGTGTTGCGCAGCGCTGAGTGCTCTGGCGTCACTGGGGTGATCCTGCCCAAGCATAGGGCAGTTCACATCACGCCGACCGTTGCGAAGACGGCAGCAGGGGCAATCGAGCATCTCCCGATGGCGATGGTGGGCGGGTTACCCAACGCACTCAAGCGTTTGAGCGAGCTCGGAGTTTGGTCAATCGGGTTGGACGCGGCCGCCGACATTTCACTGCATCAACTGTCGGGCACTGATGCCCCGGTGGTGCTGGTATTGGGCGCTGAGGGTGCCGGGCTGAGCCGACTCGTTCGGGAGCGTTGCGATTCCGTGGTGTCGATTCCAATGGCTGGTCGGTTGGACTCGCTCAACGTGAGTGTCGCCGGAGCGTTGGCCTGTTTCGAAGTCGCTCGTGGACGGGTGCGCAAAACTTTGGAGTAGTGAGGCCAGTGGATCCGTAGTCGGTGCCGTCAGCCCGTCGCGTTACGGGCGGTTAGCCGGATGGAGCGGGAGAAAATGAGTGGAGCCCGAAGACGGATTTGAACCGACGACCTGCCGCTTACAAGGCGGCTGCTCTACCAGCTGAGCTATTCGGGCCAAGAGCGACATAGTAACCGGCGCGTATGCCCAAACTGGTTCGCGTTTGACGACTACGATCGATTGCGCATGACCCAACCCACTACGGAAAGGGCCCCGTTATGAGTTCCGATTCAAACTCCGAAGAATTTTATGGTCGTGGCAGCAATGCCGCTGCCGGTCGCGGAATTGCGCTCGTTGTCATTGCCATCGCGGCTGGCTTGGGTGTCCTCAAATGGGGCCTCGACGATAAGAGCACCGCTGGCACCCCGCCCGCAGTCACCACTACGACTACGACGACCAAGCCTGCAGGCGTGACGGCATCTACGGCACCGGTCGATACCGGCGTTACTGTGCCTTCAGCGCCGACCGCTGGCCAACCGCGTAACCCGTCGGCGGTGAAGGTACAGGTCGCTAATGGTTCCGGTACGACGGGTCTCGGAGCGAAGTACACCGAGAAGTTGACGCCGGCCGGATACGTGACATCGGCGGCGCGAAACGCTGACGCCACTAAGGCAACCGTGATTTATTACGCCGCGACCTATCAGGCCGAAGCGACGGCTGCTGCGGCAGTATTGGGGATTCCGGCCACAACACTCGCGCCGCTGCCTGCGGCGGGCGTCACCGGTAAAGGCGAAAGTCTCCTCGTTGACAATCCAAATATTTTGGTGATCTTGGGTGCCGATCTCGTTCCGGCCACTGGCGGCTAGTCCAGGGCCGTACCGATGAGAGTGCTCGTGGCGCCCGACAAATTTCGGGGCACGATAACGGCCCACCAAGTGTGCGTGGCAGTCGCTCGGGCAGCGCGTCACCTCGGCCACGAATGTGTGCAACGCCCGTTGGCCGATGGCGGTGAAGGCACCCTCGCTGTCCTGGGCGGCGCAAATCGGGTCACGACCGTGACCGGTCCTCTGGGATATCCGGTTGGCGCAAGTTGGCGGTATCACGATCACGTAGCCGTCATCGAAATGGCGCAAGCATCCGGTCTTGCCCTGGCTGGGGGACGTGAGAAAAATTTGGCGCTGGATGCCACGACAGCGGGCACGGGCGAATTGATACGCCACGCCATTTCGGCCGGAGCGCGCCGAATCGTGGTGTGCCTGGGCGGTTCGGCCACCACCGATGGTGGACTCGGTGCACTCGATGCCATTGGTGGCCAGTTTCGACTTAAGGGAATCGAACTGGTGGTGGCCTGTGACGTGTCGACGAAATTTGTAGAAGCGTCGGCCGTGTTCGCTCCGCAGAAGGGTGCATCCCCCGCGCAGGTCTCGCTTTTGACCCGCCGCCTCGAATCACTCGTCGATACGTATCAGACGCGTTTTGGTGTCGATGTTGGGGCGCTGGAAGGTGGCGGCGCGGCAGGTGGTTTGGCCGGAGCGTTGTGGGCGTTAGGCGGCGTATTGCGTCCAGGATTTGACGTCGTAGCTGACCACGTCGGGCTCACAGAGTTGGTCGATACGGCCGATTTCGTGATCACCGGTGAAGGCCATTTGGACGCGGAAAGTTTTCACGGGAAGGTCGTAGGTTCGGTGGCGCTACTGTGTGACGAACGCAACGTGACCTGTGCCGCAATAGTCGGCGACATCGATGTTGACGTGATGCCCAGAATTCGCCACGTGTCGCTCGTGCAAATGTTTGGCCGCGAGCAGGCAATGTGGGCCACGGAGGCTTGCATAGAAGATGCCGCGATTGCTTTGCTCAGCGGCTCGCCGATGTAGCGAATCAGCCGCAGCGGTGCTGGTGCCGGTTGCGGTACTCGGCAAGTGAAACCAATGGCGGTCGTTCAGTCATGGCCACGACGACCTCTTGGCCGTCGGCTGTGCGCAGCGGGCGCGCCGGGTTCGGTAGTTCGATGCCGGCCCTGGCGATAATTGTTTGGGTAACGGCCATCGCCATGGGGCCGAGCTCAGCGAGCGGGCGGTTGCGATGTACCCGCATCCCGAGGTCGACTTGCGTCATCGACTCGATCCCGAATTGCTGGGCGATGTCGATGAGTAGGGCTACGTCCACGCCGTAACCCTGAGCAAAAGGCACCGATTCGAGCACCGCCCGACGCCCGGCGTACTCGCCCGCCAGCGGTTGCACAAGGTGGCTCAACCCGGGGAAATACAACGACAGCAGTGGCCGGGCGACCAGCTCTGTGACGCGGCCGCCGCCGAGCGCGACGCCGTTGTAGTTACGTTCGTAGTACGCCTTGACAAAGTTGACTGATGAGTCAGTCAGTAGTGGGCCCAGCAGCCCAAGCACGAAATGAGCGCCAAAGTTGGTGACGTCGGCGTCACACCACACGATGATGTCACCCGTGGACGCGTGCACTGACTTCCACAGTGCTTCGCCCTTGCCAGCGCCAGAACCGCACTCGGTGAGCACGTCTTGCACCGCCACCACCGTGGCTCCAGCCATGCGTGCGACGGCCGCGGTGTGGTCTGTTGAATGGTCGTCGATCACAATGACTTCATCGATCAAGCCGTTGAGCTCAGCGCGAATGATGGTCACGATTGCCGCGACGGTGGCTTCTTCGTTGCGAGCAGGTAGGCACACCGAAATTGCTTGGTCGCCTTTGACCGCCATGAGTGCTTCGAGTGTGAACTCGCCGTGATGCCGGTCGAACATCCCGTATGTCTACCGGCTGGTGCAGAGCGAACCCAACTTTTTTTCCGAGTTACAACTACGGTGATTGTGGCTAGTGGGGGATTTGCGGCGTGGCCCGCTACGATTGTTGAGCGGTTTGGTCAACAATTGGCCGAGTCGAGTTAACGTACGGATTCCCGTCAGTCTTTGGAGCCACCATGAGCGCAAAAATTCGCATCCCTACCACCCTTCGCCCGGCCACTGGCGGCGTTGCTGAAGTAGAGGTTGACGCCGGCACGTTGGCAGCGGTGCTTGATGGTCTCGAGGCAAAGCACCCCGGATTTAAATCCCGAATTTTCGATGACGAGGGCGGCTTGCGTCGATTCGTCAACGTGTTTGTGGGCGACGAAGACGTGCGCTACACGGGCGGGCTCCAAACCGTTGTGGCCGACGGCGAGACGGTTGCCATTATCCCCGCGGTCGCCGGTGGCTTCTAAGAGTTGACATCGAGGCACGACCCTGGCACAGGGTTGCCAGTAGTTACGCCGCTCGGTACACGCCAGACTCAATTTCGACAACGCCGCCATCGCGCACAAGACGAGTGATGTGCATCTTTGCTGTTGTTGCCTCCACGTGGTCGGCAAATATGGGAGCGGCGCCGGGTCGGTAGACGAACCGATGGGCTACCATCTCGGTGAGTGAATGCGGCTCGGCGAGGTAGGCGAGCATCCGAATTTCGCGTTGCGTTATCACGTCGGCGAACTTGTCAAGCGCGGTCAAAAAATCGGCCCGACCGTCCACGATGCCTTTGTGATGAAAAGTCACATAGTGTTGTGCGTCGATGTGACGACATGCCTCGATGGAGCGTTCGAAATCTTCTAGGTCGCTCCAATGGTCGCCGTAGTACGGGCCAAATGTCGACAGGTCAATGTCGGCCACAAAGAACACTCCGGTGGGCTCGATCATGAATCCGCAATGGCCCCGCGTGTGGCCGGGCAAGTGGATGACGCGCACCGACACATCGCCGAGATCAAACACTGTGCCGTCGTCGAACGTGCGGGCGTCGGGGCGTGGGACGTAAAAGAACTTGTCGATGAGTTCGGCTTCCCACGCTGCGCTCACGTCTGGTGGCATGCCGTACACATCCATAAATCCAGCCATCGACGCCAAACCTGGGTGGTCGAGACGATGCACGTGGACTGCTGCTTCGCCGCACATGTGAGCGCCGCAAAAGTGATCCTCGTGGGCGTGGCTCACGAGCACATGATCGACGTCGGTTGGTGGCCCGCCGCGTTCCACCAAACTGAGCGACGGGTCAATGATGACTGCGCCTTCGGAGCCTTGTACTACAACGGAATTTCCGTTGGGATACTTGCCACTGTCGGTGCCCATGAGCACGCCGACTGGGCCGATGCGACGATCGGTCTCGAGCCACGGCGACGTCACGTCGGGCGTCCAATGAGCGTGAGGAGCTCGGCCCTGGGCGGCCCGAGCGTTGGCTCTGGTCCGCGGTCGTGGCGGGCGTTCCAAATGTTGAGCACGCGGCCCTGAATTTCAGGATCGGTCACAAGCGTGTTGGGGTCATCTAGCAAATTGAGCGTGCGGAAAAACGCTCGAAGGACCACTGCGTCGAACCGCAACGCAGGCAACAATCCCTCGCGCAGTACCGACCGCATAAACGCTCGCGGGTCATCGGGGTCGCCGTCGGGGTTCTCCCCGTCGAGCAACGCGGTCGCCACCCGACGGGCTTCAGAATCTTGAGCCACTGAGCTTCGGTAATGCGGCTCGACTTCGGTGACTACTGCCGCGTGATACGCGGTCGCCATGGCGTCGAGGTGGTCGGGATGTTGGTTGATGGCCTGGGTGGCCAGATGCGCCGTCCAGAATCCGGTCGAGCACCCCCTTCCGTAGAGTGGGTTTGTGCAGAGCCGAGCGTCGCCGATGGGTAGGACGCCCACGGCAATCGGCGTGCCATTCTCGACGTATGTGCGCAACCGGTTCAGCAACCCGGCCATGGTGTGCACATCGGTGATAGGTGTGGCCCTGCTCGACTCGACCCATGCCATCGTGGCGGGAAGCGCGCTCGCAATCGTGGTGAATACTGACTCGTCAGTCAGAAGTCTGCGCAACTCGGCGTCGATAGTCGAAGTCGCCAGCGTGACACTAAACGTGCGGTTGTCGCCCACGAACACGCCGTACTTCAGGTACCCCAAATCGCCGCCGATTCCGCCGATCGCCGTGGGAAATTCTTGGCCGTTATTAAGTCGATAAAAACGGGAGTAGTACACGATGCCAGTGTCTTCAATTTCTTCTGTGGGAGTGGCGACCCCAATGGCTTCGAGCCATTCCGGCAACGCACTGCGTCGCCCATTGGCCACGATGACCACATCGGCCTCGGATGTTTGGCCGCCCTCGAGCGTGACGCCGGTAATGCGTGGTGGCATCTGGTTCGCCGACGCGATGAGGCCATTGACGCCCGTACCGGTGTGAATGGTGACGTTGCCTTCTCTGGTGACGATTGTGCGGAGCACCCATTCGAAGGTTGTCCGACGGCATGCCAGCAAGCCCAGGTCTTCGTCGCCCGACTCTGGCGCGTAGTTCGCGATGGTCGGGGCCATGTTGTCCCCAAAACGCATCTCGGTGGCTCCGGCGTCCAGAAGTGCTTGAAGCACGTCGGGATAGTGGTCGCGCAGCAGGTTTCGGAGGCGGGCGAGGAAGGCGTGTGAATGCCGTACCTGGGGTGCGCCGCGGCGATCCCACTCGAAGGCCTCGTCGGCGGTTTTGGGTAACGGTGTGTCGTCCCGCTCGATCACCGTAACTTGGTGACCGGTCCGAGAGAGCATAAGTGCTGATCCGAGGCCAGAAACGCCACCACCGACCACAATAATTCGCATGGTATTCAGACTACCCCCAGAAAAATCTCGGTTAGCACTCGGGGGCGGTGTTTGCTAAAAGGCCCTCCGCGTGGTTGACTATTAGCACTCGCACCTCGCGAGTGCTAACGCACCACCAACCCGCATCGACCCCCTCCGGAGGAACCCATGGCGAAAATCATCGCGTTTGATGAAGAAGCCCGCCGCGCACTTGAGCGCGGCATGAACCAACTCGCTGACGCCGTACGCGTCACCCTCGGCCCGAAGGGCCGTAACGTGGTTCTCGACAAGAAGTGGGGCGCCCCCACCATCACCAATGACGGTGTGTCGATCGCCAAAGACATCGAGCTCGAAGATCCATACGAGCGCATCGGTGCCGAGCTCGTCAAAGAAGTTGCCAAGAAGACCGACGATGTTGCCGGCGACGGCACCACCACCGCCACGGTTTTGGCATGGAGCATGGTCCGTGAAGGCCTCCGCAACGTGGCCGCTGGCGCCAACCCAATGGTCCTCAAGAAGGGCATTGAAGCCGCTGTTGAAGCCGCCGTTGGCAGCATCAAGGCCATGGCCACCGTTGTCGACGACAAGAGCCAAATCGCTCAAGTTGCCAGTATCTCGGCCGCCGACGAAGAAATCGGCACCATGATTTCCGAAGCCATCGACAAGGTCGGCAAAGACGGCGTTATCACCGTTGAAGAAAGCCAGACCTTCGGCATGGAGATGGATCTCGTTGAAGGCATGCGCTTCGACAAGGGCTACATTTCGCCCTACTTCGCTACTGACACCGAGCGTATGGAAGCCGTGTACGACGACCCGTACATTCTCCTGGTTGGCTCGAAGATTTCTTCGGTGCGCGACGCGCTTCCCGTGCTCGAGAAGGTCATGCAAACTGGCCGTCCTCTCGTGATCATTGCTGAAGACGTCGATGGCGAAGCGCTCGCCACCCTCGTGGTTAACAAGATCCGTGGCACGTTCAAGTCGGCCGCCGTCAAGGCTCCTGGCTTCGGCGATCGCCGCAAGGCCATGCTGCAAGACATGGCCATCCTCACTGGTGGCCAAGTCATCACCGAGGAAGTCGGCCTCAAGCTCGACGCCGTCACACTCGATCTGCTTGGCAAGGCCAAGAAGGTCATCATCACCAAAGATGAGACCACGATCGTTGAAGGCGGCGGCGAAGAAGACGACATCAAGGGCCGCATCAGCCAGATCAAGGCCGAGATTGAAAACACCGATTCCGACTACGACCGTGAGAAGCTCCAAGAGCGCCTCGCCAAGTTGTCCGGCGGCGTGGCCGTGCTCAAAGTTGGCGCTGCCACAGAAGTCGAGCTGAAAGAGAAGAAGCACCGCATCGAAGATGCCGTGTCGACCACCAAGGCTGCCATCGAAGAAGGCGTAGTGCCTGGCGGTGGCGTGGCGTTGCTGCGTTCGCAGGCTGCCGTGCTGGCCGTTGCTGCCACCCTCACTGGCGATGCCGCCACGGGTGCCCGCATGGTTGCCAAGGCGCTTGAGGCTCCTTTGAAGCAGATCGCCGAAAACGCTGGCATGGAAGGCGGTGTGGTGATCGAGAAGGTACGGAATATGACTGGAGCCGAGGGCCTCAACGCCGCCACTGGTGAATACGAGGATCTTGTGAAGATCGGTGTCATCGACGCTGCCAAGGTGACTCGTTCGGCGCTGCAAAACGCGGCCTCGATCGCGGCTTTGTTCCTCACGACCGAGTGTGTGATTGCTGACAAGCCCGAGGCGTCTGGTGCGCCAATGGGCGGAGGCATGGACGACTACTAAGTCGTTCGGGTTGTGACGACTACTAAGTCATTCGGGTTGTGACGGGGCATTTGCCGCGACGGAATTTGAAGTGTGTGGCCCGGGAGAAATCCCGGGCCACACACTTCGTTTTCGGCCTCAGGCTGCGTACCCAACAGTCCCCAGAATGCGTTGGGCCTACCCAACAGTCCCCAGAACGAGAGCGCTAATTTTCTGGGGGCGCTCACCATACGGATCGGTTTGGCGCAGGTACCCAGAAAAAATTGCCGATGTTTCTGGGGGTGTTGGGTGTACCTAGAGCGCTAGGCCCGACGTCGAGCGCACACGACAAGGTGCTCGGGGTGTCAGAATCGAGAAGTGAACGCCCCTACTACCCGGCCACAATGACAGACCCTGGGTACGCCGACGTTGATGCGCCGGCCAGCTCGGACCCCGACCTCGCTCACTGGGTGGCCATGACGTTGGGTAAGCGCTTTGAGCGCTCGGAGGTGTTGGTAGGGGGAATGTCATCGATCGTGCAAAGGTGCTTTCTCGACGACGGGTTGTCAGTCGTTGTGCGTCACATCGTCGACGAAGAGTGGCTGGCCCGCGAACCCGACCTCATCGGGCAGGAAGCCGATGCACTCCAGTTGCTCGAAGCAACAGCGTTGCCAACACCGCGATTGTTGGCGGCCGATTCTCAAAACCGCCGATTGATGATGTCATGGCTTCATGGTGAAATGCGTACTGAGTCCAATTTCTTGGTGGCACATGTGGACCAATTGGCCGACATGGCGGCCAGAATTGCCAGCGTTCGCCTGGCAGAAAATCATTCGATCACGAAATGGTGCCCGTGGGTACCAACGAACCCAATTCCGCCGTCGTGGGGTGACCAGAAATTGTGGGCGAGTGCGATCGCTAGTTACCAGTCCAGCCCGCCACAGGTCGCCAGAGAAGCTTTGTTACACCGCGATCTACATCCGCTCAACGTCTTGTGGACGGGTGACGAAATCACCGGCGTCGTGGATTGGGTGAACGCTTGCGTCGGACATCCGCATGCCGAGCTCGGGCATTGTCGTTGGAATCTCGCTGTGCTCGCCGGTGTCGAAACGGCCGATCGGTTTCTCGCTCGTTACCTCGCCTCCACCGACTTTGGCCCCTATGAAAATTGGTGGGATATCGTTGCGATGTTGGGATTCCTGCCTGGTCCTATTGGCATCGCCGGCTGGCACACTACTGGCCGGTCCGACCTCACCCGCCAGGCGGTCGTCACTGCCACGGAACAGTTTCTCGAATCGGTGCTCGACTGAAAGGTTGGTGGCAGCGAGCGAGGTTGGATAGTCAAAGCCGCCAGGGTGGACCGTTCGTCCGTCGCCCAATCGTGCGCTTGCGACAGTTCGGGATTAACGGCCGACGAGTTGACGGCGGATCCCAACTCTGTGCCAATCGTGGCGGACCTGTGCACGTTAAGGTGCAGTGGTGGCACGCACCCCTGACCCGGTGAAACGATTGGCGTTGCTCGATGAGGTGGTGGCCTACTTGGCGTCCCACGGTCTCGGGTTGTTGTCATTGCGACCGTTAGCCGCGCATCTGGGCGTGAGCACCAATCGGCTCGTCCATCACTTCGGTAGCAAAGAGGAACTCGTCGCCGCAGCACTGAAACGGGCCGAGGAAATTCAACTGGCCGTGCTCGATCGTTGGCGGGCGAAAGAGCCAGATAGGACTCAAGCGGATCTGTTGCGCAAATGGTGGGCATGGGTGACGCGCTCGTCGAAAAATTTGGCGCTCGTGCGGTTGGGGCTCGAAGCCGTGGCTATTGACGCAACGGCATCGGGAGTGCCTGGCGACGTGCGCGCTCGTCAAATTGGTGTGTGGCGTGATGAGATCGAAAATCGTTTGGTGACCGAAGGCATGTCGAGCGCCGACGCGCAAATAGAAGCGTCAATATTGAAGTCGCTCTTCACTGGACTGGTGCTCGACCTCATTGCCAGCGGCGACAAACAGCGACTAGCGGCCGCTCTTGAAGTGTCGCTTGAACGCCTGGAGACCCGGCTACGAGTTCTCGAGCCGTAGCTTCTTGAGCAACTTGGGGACGTCGACGGGTTGCACGGTGGCGGCGCGAATGAGGTCGTCGAAATGTTCGATCATGGTGCGAACGTGATCCTCCGAGTTGACCACGAGATACATCTGGCCGAGGTATAGCGCCGCTCGTCGCACGCCGAAGATGGTGATTGGCACCGCGAATCGTTGTCGCCCATCAAAGAGAAACCAACGAAAACTCGGATATATCTCGTCGAGTAGTTCGATCATGTGGTCAGTGGCGGCCAGGCGTTTGCGTTTGTCGAACGATGCCCAGATGCCTTCGCCGCGTACGAAACCCTCGACCGATTGCACGCTGCTGCACGCCTCCACGTCGGTGCCGGGATGTCGAGCCAGGTCGAGTCGGGCGGCTGCTGTTTCCATTTGTTGCTCGGGTCGCACCGTGGCGAACTTGTTGAGTTCGTGGCGAATCACGGCGTCCTGTTTTAAGAGATCGGGGATAGTCATCGGCACGTATCGCACCTTGCTGCCGATTGCCTCGGTGAGCCAACTCATAAGTCGTTCGTCGTTGTGGGTGAGGACGTCTCGTTCAATCGCCATTTGCTCGGCCATCATTTCAGTGCGCACCTGACCGTCGTTCGAGAGTCCAACGAGCCAGTCGAGCGAGACGCCGGCGGTCTGGGCAATTGCCGCCAATGTTTCGGCACGTGGAAGGCGATTGCTATGGGGCGAGAGGAGCTGAGACAGTGTCGAACGATCGATGCCGAGTTGCGTGGCAAATTGACCCTGAGTGAGATCTTGTGCGGCGACCAACTCGCGCAATCGCAACGTAAATTGGTCGACGAACCTGTTGGGCATGTTCAATAGTGTTGCATATACGCATCAATTGTTGTGTTAGCGCACAATTTGCTGGAAATGAAACACACTCGTAATTGTTGGAGACTGGACCCCGAGGCAACGACGCGGTTCAATCAGTTTCGATGGTTGACGGCACGACGCTCATCGAGAACGACCCAACGCGACCTCGGGGTGAGTGGCGCACCATGGTGCTCGGTGTTGCGGTCTTCGGAGCGTTTCTTACCGTTACTTTTCGCGGTGGGCGGTGGCCGTTGTGGGTGCTTCTTCCGGCGTTGGCGCTCACCAGCGCGTGGCACAGTTCGTATCAGCACGAATTGCTGCACGGGCATCCGTTTCGCAACCAAACCGTCAATGATGTGATTGGGCTTCTGTCGCCGCAACTTTGGATTCCGTATCGCGAATATCGGCGCACGCATTTGATGCACCATCGCAACGACTTCCTCACCTCGCCCGGCGTGGACCCGGAGTCGTATTACACGACGCAGCATATTTGGGACGCCCGAAACCCGCTTGAGCAATGCCTCTTTCGAGCGAATCGCACGCTGGTAGGTCGCCTCACCATTGGGCCGGCGCTCATGATTGCTAGCTCTTTCAAGTCCGAATTGCCGCGAGTGATCCGTGGCGACGACCGGGCACGGCGGAGTTGGGCTGAGCATGTGGTGGCCAACGGCATCGTGGTGTGGTGGGTGGTCAATATGTGTCACCTGTCGCTCGTGGTGTATCTCGTCGGCGCGGTCTACGGCGGACTCGCCCTCGTGATGCATCGCAGCTTCATCGAGCATCGATATGTGGGGCACGAACAGGGGCGTACCGCCATGGTGGCGGCGGGGCCAGTGTGGAGCTTATTGTACCTCAACAACAATTTACATGTGACGCACCACGAACGTCCCGGAGCCCCGTGGTTTGCGTTGCCAGCGTTGTGCCGCCAGCTCGATTCGGCGTCGACTGCTCGGGCCGGCGGAGGCTACTACCGAGGGTATTGGGATGTGGCGCTCCGCTTTGGGATTCGCCACTTCGATAAGCCGCTGCACCCCACGGAACTGGATCTACAGTCGACCCGGTGAGTCCACCAATCGCTGTTCTGGGTATGTACGACTTCGATGAAGTGCGCGATGCCACCGACACATTGTGGGGGGCGATTGCGGCCCGTTTGCCCGACGCGCCAGATCGCCTCACTCGACCCGAAAGCCACGCTGAACTCCACGCTTCTTGGCGATCGCCAGTATTGGTGTTGAGTCAGTCGTGCGGATGGCCACTCGTTACGGAACTCGCTGACCTCGTGGATGTTGGTGGGCTGGGCGTCGTGGGGACCTTTTACTACACCGCCGCCGATGAGCCGGGATACTACCGCAGCGTGATCGTCGAAAGCAACGATTTCGGCCGCAGCGAAAGCGACGGCGATACGCCGCTTCGAGCCGCGGTAAATTCCTACGACAGCTTGTCGGGGTGGGTGTCGCTGGCGGCAGAGCGGGGTGACGCCATCACCGATGTGGTGATCACCGGGTCACACGTAGCCAGTCTGGCCCACGTTCGAGCGGGCAGCGCAGACGTAGCGTCGATTGATGCCGTCACTTATTCGATGTTGAAACGGCACCGCCCTTTCGCTGTGAACGGAGTGCACATAGTTGGTCGGGGTCCGCGCGTGCCGTGTTTGCCGCTGTCCACGACGCTCGACGTGGACATGGTGCGGTGGGCAATTCGAGACGCCCTGGACGATGCCACAGTGCAGGCGGCCACGGCCGAGTTGGGTATTGCCGGGTTCGTGCCACTCGACGCCGAGGCATACGCGTCGCTTCGTGAGTACTCTGCAGTAGCGAATATCCGTTACGATCGTCCCGGTAATTCCGACCGGTCATGATCGTGACAATCGTCGTAACTTCAGCAAGGGGAACCGGGTGAGCGAAACAGAAAACGCCGAGCCACGCAAACGTCGCGGCGGGCGTGGTGATGCGGTACGCAGCCGACTTCCCGAGCAATCTGCCTACCGGCAACCCCAACTGAAGTACGCACCCACGGAAGTGGTTTCAGCCGACGAGTTGGAATCGATTCATGACGCGTCGCTCAAGATTCTCGAAACCATCGGTATGGACTTTCTCGACGACGAGGCACGCCGACTTTTGAAAGAGGCCGGCGCCGATGTGCGCCCGGGCGTCGAGCGCGTGCGGTTCGATCGCGACATGGTGCTTGAGCGCATCAAGACGGTGCCGAAGCAATTTACGCTCCACAGTTGGAATCCTGCTCACAACATCGAGTTGGGCGGCAACTGGGTCGCTTACGGGTCGGTGGCCAGCGCTCCCAATGTGTTCGACATGGATAAGGGTCGTCGTGTTGGCAACCAGGCGGACTACCAAAATTTATTGCGCCTCAGCCAGATGCTCAACACGGTGCATTTCGTTGCTGGCTACCCGGTAGAGCCCATCGACATTCATGCCTCGATTCGCCACCTGGACGCCACCTTCGATGCCCTCACGCTCACCGACAAACCCATTCACGCTTACAGCCTGGGGCGTCAACGCAACATCGATTGTCTCGAATTGGTGCGTCTGTCGCGCGGTATTGACGATGCCACCCTCGAGGCCGAACCGTCGATTTTCACGGTCATCAATTCGAGTTCTCCGTTACGCCTCGACACGCCGATGTTGCAGGGGATCATGGAATATTCGGCACGCAACCAAATAATCGTGATGACGCCGTTCACGTTGTCCGGAGCGATGGCCCCCATCACGCTGGCTGGCGCGTTAGCACAACAAAATGCCGAGGCGCTCGCCGGCATCACCTTTACCCAAGTGGTGCGACCAGGGTCGCCAGCGGTCTACGGTGGCTTTACCTCCAACGTCGATATGCAGTCGGGAGCACCGGCGTTTGGCACACCAGAATTCATGCGCACGGCCATGGCCGGCGGGCAACTGGCCCGCCGATATGGATTCCCGTATCGCTCGTCGAATGTGTGCGCCGCCAACGCACTCGACATGCAAGCGGCATGGGAAAGCGTGTTCTCGATATGGGGCGCGCTTATGGGCGGCGTCAACATGATGATGCACGGCGCGGGATGGATGGAAGGCGGCCTGCACGCGGGATACGAGAAAATGATCGTGGACGCCGAGCTGTTGCAAATGGTCACCGCGTTCATGGACCCAATCGTGGTTGACGACAGCACCCTTGCGCTGGATGCCATTGCTGATGTTGGCCCAGGTGGCCACTTCTTCGGCACCGCGCATACGCAAGCCCGTTTTCGCACGGCGTTTCATCACCCAATGTTGTCGGATTGGCGCAATTGGGAATCGTGGGAAGAAGCCGGTTCTCCGCAAACACCCGGCAAGGCCAACGCCATCTGGAAAGAGATGCTCTACGCCTACGAGCCGCCTGCGATGGACGAGGCAGTCAAAGAAGAAATGGCCGATTTTGTGGCCCGCCGGAAATCCGAAGGTGGCGTGGCCACCGACTTCTAGTCGGCTGCTCGCGTCGTCGTTTGCCGCCGCAGTGATCGGTGCAGCGGCTAGAAAACAATCGTTCAAAATCAAAGGAATCAGTTCGTGAAGTCATCGGCTCAAGTTGTCGTCATCGGTGGTGGAGTAGTGGGGTGCAGCGTGCTGTATCACCTCACCAAAGCTGGTTGGACCGATGTGGTGTTGTTGGAACGCAAAGAGCTCACCGCTGGGTCGACGTGGCATTCAGCCGGTGGCATGCATACGCTCAACGGCGACCCCAACGTGTCGAAACTTCAGCAGTACACCATCGAGCTGTACAAAGAAATTGAGCAGATTTCAGGTCAAGATTGCAGCATCCATTTGCCCGGCGGCTTGATGTTGGCCGACACGCAGGTGCGCATGGACTGGCTCAAAATGGCCAAGGCACGAGGCCGCTACCTTGGCATGGATCTGGAAATCATCAGCTCCAAAGAGGCCGCGGAACTGTTCCCGTTGCTCGACCCGCAGTACTTCGTGGGTGCGCTGTACGACCCGGTCGAAGGCCACGTCGACCCGTCTGGCGTCACGCATGCTTACGCCAAAGCCGCACGCATGGCCGGCGCCGAGGTGTACCGCAACAACTGGGTGAGCGCGCTTGAACAACGCCCGGATGGCACGTGGACGGTCGTGTGTGAGCAAGGCGAAATTCACGCAGAGCATGTGGTGAATTGCGGCGGATTGTGGGCCCGCGAAGTGGGCCGCATGGTCGGCATTGAGTTGCCCGTGCTCGCCATGGAACACATGTACATGGTTACAGAAGAGATGCCAGAAGTGGCCGCTCACATGGCCGCCACTGGCAAGGAAATGCCAATGGCGCTTGACTTTGCCGGCGAGATATATATCCGCCAGGAGCAAGGCGGCATGCTGTTGGGCACGTACGAACAACAGGCCAAAGCGTGGTCGACAAAAGACACGCCGTGGAATTTTGGATTCGAGCTCCTGGACCCAGATCTGGATCGCATTTCTCCAGAACTTGAAGTGGCGTTCCGTCACTACCCGGCTATGGCGACTGCCGGTATCAAGCGCGTAATTAACGGGCCATTCACCTTCTCGCCTGACGGCAACCCACTGGTGGGCCCGATCCGTGGCAAGCGGAACTACTGGGTGGCGTGCGCGGTAATGGCCGGGCTGAGCCAAGGAGGCGGCGTTGGTTTGGCGCTAGCCAACTGGATGACGCAGGGCGATCCTGGCCTAGATATTTGGGGCATGGACGTGGCTCGCTACGGCGACTACGCCACACTCGGATACACCAACGCCAAGGTGAATGAGAACTATCGTCGCCGCTTCCGCATCACGTTCCCCAACGAAGAATTGCCCGCCGCTCGACCGTTGCACACCACTCCGATTTACGATCGACTCACCGAGCACAACGCGGTGTGGGGCGCGGGCTTTGGCCTTGAGCACCCGCTGTGGTTTCAGGAGCCCGGCAAAGAACCCATCGAAGAAGTTACGTTCAAACGCTCCAACGCCTTCCCGATTGTGGCAGAAGAATGCCGCGCGGTTCGCGAGCGCGTCGGTCTGACGGAAACCAGTAACTTCGCCAAATATCACGTCTCAGGTGCCGATAGTGCCGCCTGGTTGCAGCACATGTTCACCAACGCCCTTCCCCGCATCGGCCGTGTTGTATTGACGGCCATGCTCACGCCGCGCGGCTTTATCGCTGGCGAATTTTCGGTGGCCAGGGTTGCCGAAAACGAGTTTTATTTGTTTGGCTCACAAGCCGCCGAGATACATCACTCGCGCTGGTTCCTAAGCCACATTCCCGCCGGGGCCGACATCAATTTCAAGGTGCTCGCACTCGACCTCGTGGGCTTGAGCGTGGCCGGGCCACATGCCCGCGACGTCTTGCAATCGGTGCTCACCACCGACATCAGCAACGACGCATTCAAGTTCATGGAGTTCCGCCAAATGGACATGGGTATGGTGCCAGCACACATCGGCCGCATGACGTATTCGGGCGATTTGGGCTACGAAATTTGGATGGCACCGGAATATCAGCGCACGGCATTCGACATGTTGTGGAACGCCGGGCAGCCATATGGCATAAAGCTTTTCGGCTTCCGCGCTCTGATGAGTATGCGCCTCGAAAAGAACTTCGGCACGTGGTTCCGTGAGTACCGCCCGATCTACACGCCGCTGGAAGCTGGTATGGATCGGTACCTGAAACTCGATCACGATTTCATTGGCCGCGAGGCGCTCGAAGCCGAAATGAAGGTCGGCCCGAATCGCAAGCTGGTGGCCATGACCGTCGATGTTGCCGGTGCCGACGTGATCGGCGACGAGCCCATCTGGCACGACGGTGCCGTGGTCGGCTGGGTCACCTCAGGTGGCTACGTGCACTATTCGCAGAAGTCGCTTGCTCTGGGCTACGTGCCCGCCGCACTGGCCGACAAGGTCGACGATACGTTTGAGATCGAGATCATTGGCGAGCGCCGCCCGGCCAAGTTGCAGTTGCAACCGTTGCTGGATCCGGCCGGCAAGCGCATGCGGAGCTGACATGGCTCGATTCGTCATCGACGGCCAAACGCTCGAGTATGAGCCAGGCGACTCGCTGGCCATGGCCCTGTTTCGAGCTAGGCAACATCCGAGCCACGGGGGCACGTTGTGCCTCGCTGGTGACTGCGGTAGCTGCGCGGCCGAGGTAGACGGCACGGCGTTTGTGCGCACCTGTCAGACAATGGCCAAGCCTGGGATGGTGGTCAATCGGCACCCGGCGATCGGCAACCCGTCGATCCGTTCGCTGCCACAAAAGAACGTTGTCGAGACGCCAGTGGCCCCCGCAATTCCGGTGCGGCGACGAAGCGTTGAGGCGGTCGTGATTGGGGCGAGCGACACCGGCCACGCCATTGCGACCATGATGCGCGACCATGGCCATGAGGTCACTTTGCTCGACGCCTCGTCGGGCAGCGAAGTGGTCGGCATCTACGCCGGCCCCACAGTGATCGTGCGCGACACTGCCGGAGCACTTGGCTCCGGCCCTGACACGGGCGGAGCACTTGGCTCCGGCCCGGGCATGACGCACCTCCACGCCCATCGCGTAGCGATTACCACCGGTGCCGCCGAGCTGCACCCAGTGTGCGAAGGCAACACGCTCAAAGGCATTGTCACCAAACGTGCCGCCGAGAAAATGTTGGCCGCCGGCGTGGAATTGCCGGTCATGGTCACGGTAACCCAAACCCCAAAGCGCATCATTAGTAGAGACAACGGCTGGGTGCGCGAAGTGGTGTTGGCCAACGGTGAAACGGTGTCGTGCAACACGCTGGTTGTGGATCTCGGACGCGCACCACGCGACCTGCTGGCCCGCATGGCGAACGATCCAAAAGTCACCGTGCACGGCCCCGCTGCCGAACGCTACGCATTGCCGCCGTGCCCAACCGCCGGCACCATTTGCCCATGCTCGCGGATCACCGTGGAAGATGTCGACGGCGTGTGGGCACGCGGTTTTCGCGAACTCGAATTGGTGAAACGCTCAGCGCTGGTGGGCACTGGCACCTGTCAAGGTGGCGTGTGTTTGCCGCATTTACAGGCCTACGTCAACGAACATTCCGGTGCTGAATCCAAGCCCTTCACGGCGCGTCCGATCGCTCGCCAGCTCACCATTGGCGAAGCGGCTGCCGGCACATTTATCGACGCCTTTCGCCGCACCCCTTTGCACGACGAGCACCTGGCACTTGGCGCCAGCATGGACCGCTTTGGTGGATGGTGGCGACCATGGAACTACGGCGATTTCCTCCAAGAATATTGGGCCGTGCGAGAAGCGGTGTCGCTCGGCGATGTGAGCACGCTCGGCAAAATGATCATCGACGGCCCCGATGCGCTTGAAGTACTCGAGCGGCTCTATCCCAACAACGTGCACGACATCAAGCCGGGCCGCAGCCGTTACGTTTTGCTGCTTAATGAGCGTGGCCATTTGCTCGACGACGGCATGATCTGTCGCGAAACCGGTACTCGGTTTGTGCTCACGTTTACGTCAGGCGGCGCGTCGTTTGCTGAAATGTGGGTGCGCGACTGGATCGAAACCTGGGGCCTCGACGCGCACATCATCGACCGGACCACATCGCTGGCCGCCATCAACGTGACTGGCCCGTTCGGTGCTGAATTGCTCAAGCGAGTTGGCGTGGCCGAGCCACCGAAATTCTTGCAACACGCGCATCTTGATGTGGCTGGTGTGCCGTGCCATGTGATGCGTTTGAGCTTTACTGGTGAAGCGTCGTGGGAGCTCCATCATCCGATCGATCGGTCGGCGGAATTGTGGCGAGCACTCATGCACGCGGGGGCCGATTTGGGCATCCGTCCCCACGGCCTCCAAGCGCTGTTTGCGCTTCGGCTCGAAAAGGGTCACGTAATTGTGGGCATGGATTCCGAGCTTGATTCGTCGCCGCGCCGGTTGCAGCTGGACTGGGCCGTGAAGATGGATAAGCCCTATTTCGTTGGACGCGAAGCTTTGGCTCGCGTGTTGCCATTGCCGGATCACAGAAAACTTTTCGGCTTCACTATGGATGGCGTAGCGCCCGTCGAAGGGGCGCCGATTTACGATGGCGACGACATTGTGGGTCATGTGGCATCCAGCTTCACGTCGCCGCTATTGGGTCACGCGGTGATGTTGGGATGGCTCAAACGCATGCCGTTTCCCACCCAGGTCACGGTCGACGGACGCCTCGCAACCGTTGCCCACACACCGTTCTACGACAAGGAGGGCCGTCGTGCCCGGGCCTGAAATTGTCGCTCGCCTCGTGCCGATGCGTGCCCTTCGTATCGTGGCGCGACCTGATGTGCTCGATGACATTCTGTGGCCCGCCGACGTATCCGCGTTGCGGATTGCTGCCGATGATGTGATGCTGATTGGCGACATTGCCGGTGATAGCGAACTCGGTCGGTCGGTCACCCAGACGATCTCGGCTGGCGACCCGTATGCCATCGTGTGCGACGAGACAGGGTTCAGCGGGGCGTGGGTCGCTATGGCCGATTTCGCCCCGCTCGCTCAAGCTCACATTCATTGGTCGCTACCGGAAGTTCAAGGGTCGCAAACCGTGGTGGCGCAAGGCCTCATGGCCGGCGTGGCGGTAAAGCTGCTCGTGGGAAAGTATCGAGTGTTGATGCTCACGCCAACGGTTTCCGCGCACGAGTTAGCCGGGAGATTGGCATGAACGAATTCGTCGAAACGCTGCTCGACCTCACCTGGCACGAACCGAAAAGAACGTACGATGTGGTGATCGTGGGTGGCGGGGGCCATGGCCTCGCCACCGCGTATTACCTCGCCACGCGCCACGGGATTACGAACGTGGCGGTGATCGAAAAGGACTACATCGGCTCTGGCAATACTGGCCGTAACACCACGATCATTCGGGCCAATTACGGCATCCCTGAATCGATCCGTTTCTACTCGCGTAGCCAGCAAATGTACAGCGAACTCGAAACCGAGACAGGCTGTTGGATCATGCACGCCACTAAAGGTTTGATGTGGCTCGCGCACACCGAGTCGGCGATGCGAGCCGAGCGTGCGCGGTGCCAACTCAACACCGCATGCGGCGTGGAGACGGTGATGATCAGTCCGGCCGATGCCAAGCAGATTTGCCCGCAACTGGATCTCACGGGTGGCGGCAGGTACCCGTTACTCGGCGCATCGCATCACCTTGCGGCGTCTACCGCACGTCACGATCGGGTGGTGTGGGCCTATGCGCAAGGGGCCATGCGCTTGGGCGTGCACGTGTTGCAAAACACTGAAGTAACCGGTCTCGTGATGGACGGCGAACGTGTCACTGGCGTCCGCACGCCGGATGGCGAGATCTCTGCGGGCATCGTCATGAGCGCTGTGGGCGGCGATGTGACGGCCCTGGCCGCGCATGCGGGTGTGCGCCTGCCGATTCGTACACATCCGCTGCAAGCCTTTGTCACCAACGGTTACGCGCAGACGCTCGGACCAATCGTCAGCGATACCGAGTTGCTCTGTTACGTGTCGCAGACCGCTCGTGGGCAAATGCTCATCGGCGCTGAATTCGACCGTCAACAAAGCTATTCGCGCCAGTCGACTTTTGATTTTGTGCAAGCGGTGTCGAGCAAGTTGTCGCACCTGTTGCCGTTCCTCAAAGGGCTGCGCATCATGCGCCAGTGGACGGGGCGTTGCGATGTGTCGAGCGATTTCTCGCCTGTGATGGGTTTCACTGGCGTGGACAGCTTCGTGATCTCCACTGGTTGGGGCACGTGGGGTTTCAAAGCCATACCAGCAGGAGGCGAACAGATGGCCGAGTTGATTGCCACGGGCCGCACGCCGGAACTCATTGCACCGTTTGCGTTGGGCCGGTTTGCCACCGATCACGCCATGGCCGACCAAGGGTCTACGGGGACGCGCTAATGCTGTGGATCACGTGCCCCCGTTGTGGATTCCGACCGATCGACGAGTTCCGTTTCGGTGGCGAAATGCCCGACGTGCCTGCCTGCGTTGTGGGCGACGAAGCGCGTGATCTCGATCGCGTATGGATGTTTAACAACATCGAGG
>JAYWAI010000496.1:0-3055 GCA_043782545.1 Acidimicrobiia bacterium | reverse complement strand
AGGCACCTGAAGAAGCCCATGCAGTAACGCAGTGATATACCCTTCGCTTCCACCCACAACGCCCGGCACCAACCACAACAAATTGACGCCGATTTTTGTACTGGCCCGCGAGGTCCAAAAGACAGGGTCTGGGGCTTCGACGCTCATGGCATCGATTCCCGAAATCGTCACGCCGTCAAATCCCGATACATAGCCACAGTCAAATCCGCTGCTGCTTTCCAAGAGTATTCAGTCGACCGTTGTAACGCCCCGCGACACAGCACATCGTGCATCGTTCGATCCGAAACTACTTCAGCAATTGTACGGCCCAGCGACTTCGAGTCGTACGGATCAACCGCCAACCCACCCCCCCCGGCCACGAGTTCCTCGGTCGCCGTGCCACTGCTCGTGACCACCGCCACGCCGTACGACATTGCCTCGAGCACTGGCAATCCGAATCCTTCAGCCAGGCTGGGAAACGCAAAAACGTCCGCGCCGCGGTACAACTGCGCGAGTTCGTGATCGGTGGCAAAGCCATACCGAACGACGCGGTCCTCAATGCCCGTGGTGTGCGCCGCAATATCGGCACCCCAGCCCTGTGGCCCAACGAGCACCAAATCATGCGGAATGTCGTTGGCCACCGATCGAAACGCGTCAATCAGACCGATGAGATTTTTGCGAGGTTCGACGGTGCCCACCCACAAAACGTACGGGCGATGCCGAGCACCCGACTCGACGTCCAATGGACGCTTCGTGGCCAGCGGGATGAGCCGCAATTGCGACGCATCGAAGCCATGGCGAACGGCAGCGTCCCATGTGTGCTGGCTGGGCACCACAACGGCGTCAGCGGTCGCCTTCGCCATGTCGACGCACTGAGCAAACAATCGAGCACCGCGTATCGTAAACACCGAGGGATCGTCCAAAAACGCCAAGTCGTGAATCGTGACGATCGACTTTCCTCGGCTCGGCACAGGGAACAGCGTTGTCGAGTGGACAATGGTGCGCTCGTTACCGACAATGGGTTTGCCTCGTCTGAGCCACGATTCGTAGAGGACCGGACGCGGCAGCGAACTGCGTCGCCACTTGACGTTGTCCGGTACTTTCCACCCCTTTTCTGGGCCACGAACATGGCGGGCCGAATATGCCGTGAGGTCGATGTCGCCGCATTGGACCAACTGCTCCACCAAGCCCAAAGCGGCGCGGGCAGTGCCACCGGGCACTGGGTGCCACAACTGTTCAAGCGTGAAGGTCACCGCCATTCGATCGCCTGAGTTCGCCACGGCGACAAGTCTTCCACGCGGCACACCACTAGCCTGACGACATGACCGAATTTTGGGACCAAAAGCGCGTACTCGTTACCGGTGGCAACGGCTTTCTTGGTCGTGTCGTGAGCCACAAATTGATCGACCGCGGCGCCAGCGTGATCGCTCCCCGTTCCGCCCAATTCGACCTCACGTCGCCAGAACAAACTAATCAACTCTTTCATAGTGCATCGCCTGAGCTGGTAATACACCTCGCCGCCCGAGTGGGCGGCATTGGCTTCAACATGGCCGAACCAGCCAGTCTGTATCTGAACAATCTTCTCATGGGCACATATGTGATCGAGGCAGCACGAGCACACAACGTCGCCAAGACCGTGCTCGTAGGCACCGTGTGCTCCTACCCGAAATTCACCCCGGTACCATTCGCCGAAGCCAGCCTGTGGGACGGGTACCCGGAAGAAACCAACGCTCCATACGGCATTGCCAAGAAGGCAATGCTGGTGCACGCACAAGTCAACCGAACCCAGTATGGCCAACGTTGCGCGTTTCTCATACCCACTAATCTGTTTGGACCGGGCGACAAGTTTCACCCGTCGGTAAGCCACGTGATCCCGGCCCTCATAAAGAAGTGTGTGGAAGCCGTCGAGCGCGGCGACTCCAAAATCGAAGTATGGGGAACGGGCCGAGCGTCACGTGAATATCTCTATGTTGGTGACGCCGCTGAAGGCATCGTGTTGGCCGCCGAACACTACGACGACCCCGAACCAGTCAACCTCGGCAATGACCACGAGGTGACGATTCGCGAAACAGTCGAACGAATCGCTGAGCTCGTGGGGTTCACCGGCGATCTCGTGTGGGACACCTCAAAACCGGATGGCCAACCCCGCCGTCGCGTCGACCCCCGCCGAGCCGAAAAAACGTTCGGTTGGCGAGCAGGCACCGACTTCACCGTCGGGCTGCGCGAGACCATCGACTGGTACCGCAACAATCGCGCCGAGGCCGAAGCAGCACCGAGTTACGCGTAACCGAACGGACCAGCCAGTGCTCCAATCGGCGTCAGCGAGCGGCGCGAATTGCTGAAATAACATCAGGGAGCACATCACGAAAATCGGGCAACAGCGCGATACCGCTGGCCCGCAACGCAGCGTTGTCGAGCACCGAATTCATGGGTCGAACCGCTGGCCGCGGCGGCGACAGCTCGGCGGAAGAAATCGGTTGCACCTGATCACGCGAGTAGCCACCCATGGCCAAGATCTCGGCAACGAATTCGTACCAGCTCACCGCACCTTGGTGAGTCACGTGAAAAATACCGCCCAGTTCGTGGTGCGCGAGTGTGCGGATCATCGACGCCAACCCGCTGGTGATCGACGGGTGCCCGATCTGGTCGTCCACAAATTTCAACTGGCGTGTCGGATCAGCCGCCATCAGATTGAGCACCGTTTTGATCATGTTGTTGCCGTGCTGGCCACACACCCACGACGTGCGCATGATCACGCAACCGTCCAAACCGACCTCCTCAATTACCCCCACATCGCCGGCCAATTTGGTGCGTCCGTACACGCTGAGCGGATTGGTCTGATCGGTCTCGACGTAGGCGCTGGGCTTGGTGCCGTCGTAAACGTAGTCCGTAGAAATGTGGATCAACCGCGCGCCGATCGCACCACATGCCTGTGCAATCGCCCGCGCTCCGGCTTCGTTGACGGTGGCCGCTAGCTCAGGCTCGCTCTCGGCCTTATCGACAGCGGTGTACGCCGCGCAATTCACGACAACGTCAGGTCGCAGTTCGATGACCGCGGCCCGAGCTGCCGGTGGAT
>JAYWAI010000495.1:0-3061 GCA_043782545.1 Acidimicrobiia bacterium | reverse complement strand
ATGTCCTGCGTGAGGCAGGAGTCGAAAAGGCGGCGGCATTGGCGTCGGTCACCAACGGCGACAACTCCAATATTCTGGTGGCCCGCGCCGCCAAGGAGACCTTTGCCGTTGAGCGAGTTGTCGCTCGTATTTATGACCCACGGCGAGCCGCGATTTACCAGCGATTGGGCATTCACACCGTGGCTACGGTGAGTTGGGCCACTGAGCGCGTGATGCGGTGGATTCTGCCGGCGACATCGGCGGTTGATTGGGTCGATCCATCGGCCAAAGTGTGTTTGGTAGAGCGTTCCGTTCCGTCATCATGGGCGGGTCGTTCGGTGAGTGAATTGGATCTTCCCGGTACTGGTCGCGTCGTGGCATTGAGCCGACTGGGAGTCGCCCAGGTACCAACTCGTGAGCTGCTGGTCCAACAGTCCGATGTGATTTATGCCGCAGTCAGCGGTGATGGCCTCGACCAATTCGACGCCCACCTGGCCGCCCCATCCTCAGGAGGTAAGCACTGATGAAAGTTCTCATTGCTGGTGGAGGAAGCGTTGGTGTGTTCATGGCCGAACAGCTCAGCAACGGTGGTCACGATGTATTGATCTTGGACAATAACGACAGCGTTGTGAAGAAAAATTCGTCGAGCAGCGGTGCCGTGCGATGGATGACTGGCGATGCATGCGAGGTGTCGACGTTGGCCAAAGCGGGCGCCGCCGATGCTGATGTGATTGCCGCAGTTACCGGCGATGACGAAGACAACTTGGTGGTGTCGTTGTTGGCCAAGCAGGAGTTCGGCGTGCCGCGCGTTGTGGGTCGAGTGAACAATCCAAAGAACGAGTGGATGTTCAACGACTCATGGGGTGTTGACGTGTCGGTGTCGACGCCGCACCTGTTGACGGCGTTGGTGCAAGAAGCCGTCACCGAGGGCGCAATGGTGCGCCTCATGAATTTCGAAGGAGGCGCTGCCCACCTCGTGGAAGTTACGTTGTCGGCCACGTCGCCGGCTTTAGGGAAGCAAATCAACGAGTTGAGATTGCCTCGCGAGTCGCAAGTCGTGGGCATCGTGCGTAAGGGCACCGTCGTGTTTGTCGGTACGGACACTCGGCTGCACGAGCACGATGAGGTACTGGTGTTAGTGGAGACGGCTTTTGAAGGCCAGGTCAACGACGCCCTGGCCGGCTAACGGTGAGTTGCGTCGGGCCGTTTCAGCGGCGCAGCGGTTGTCGAAGTCGCGATCGCCTTCACGGCAAGAGCGTGTACGCCGGGTTGAGCAGCGTGAGTTTGCCATTTTCGCGGCGAGCCACACCCTCAAGCACTAGGGCACGCCCCGGCTCGATGCCGAAAATTTTTTTGGTGCCGGAGAAGGTGATCATGGCGTCAGCGCTGCCGTCGTTGACACATATTTCGAGCCACGGCGCGCCTGCTCTGGGAACGCTGCGAACACGTTGTACTTCTCCGGCGATGCGGATGGGCATGCGCGACGAAGCTTGATCAATTGGAGTGACTTCGACTCCCACAAAGCGGTCTTGCCGACGAACCCTGTCAAGATCGACTTCGATTTTGACGGATCGCTTCAGGAAGTCTTTGAGGCCCATAGCGTTAGGTTACCGACCTTGGCGCGTTCGTGTTGTGGCGCGGCCCCTACGACGCAGCGAGCGCATCCAGAATGGCGGCCAGTTTCGGCTCGGACAACGTGCCCAGCTTGCGCGTGACTTTGCCGTTGCGGTCCACGAATACCCATGCTGGCTGGCCGGGCACGCCAAATCGGTCCCACAGGCTGCCGTCTTGATCAGCAGCATTGGGGAACGGCAAGCCGTACTTGTCGATGAACACTTTCATGTCGGCGAGGCCTTCGACTCCGGGCATGCCAATGAATTGCACTTTGCCTTGGTAGTTGGTTGCTGCCACTGCGACCGCAGGGGCTTCGGCGTTGCACGTGCTTCAATGCGGCGCCCAAAACCAAAATGCCAATGGTTGGCCCGAATAGCTGGCCACGTCGACCGTGCCGCCTAGTGGGTTTGGCGCGCTGAAATTCACGAGCTCGATGACGGGCTTCGGGGCCGATGTCGTGGGCGTCGTGGTGCTGGCCGTCGTACTCGTAGTTGCGGTGGTTGCCGGTGATGGCGCGGTGATCGTCGTTGACGTACTTGACGCTGACGTGCTTGACGAAGTTACCGGCGGAGCTGTTGTCGAGTTTTGGGCCGGCTGTCCGGCTGGTTTCTGGGTTGCCGACGGAGTGCTCGCGCAGCCGGCTAACGCCAAACCCACGAGGGCCACCGAGATCACGCGCTTGTTCATCAATGTACGGTACGACACCGATTGGAGTGCTGGATGGCAGAAAATTCAAAATTGCTACTGTTGCCCCGGTGAGCACCCGAAAACTGATACTGACGGCGTTGGTCTGTGGCCTCGCCATTCTGGTGGCCGGCACGGTGTGGCTCGTGCTGGAAAATAAGAATCGGGCCACCGAAAGCTCGCCGGTGGTGGCTGCGAAAGTCGATCAGGTGGTTGGTGGTGTGACTGCGTCGGCGGGGTCGGTACGTATCGTGGGCGATCAATTGCACGTCGTGGTAACGGTCACGACGGGGTCATCCGGAGTCGATGCTGGAAAAGGTTGGGCCTTGGTCACGACCCAAAAAGGCCCCGCTGCTGTACCCGTGGTCGATCCAGCTGGGCTCAGCGACGCCGACTATCGAGCATGTCGTGGCGCGGTACTGCCCGTCAATGCTTCGGCCACCTGTGTGTTGGCGTTCGGGCCCATTCCAGCGACATTTGGCCAGGCGGTGAGCGGCAAGCCCGATGTCTATGTGAGCTACTTGAGGTCCGAGCATCGGGCGACGTGGCAGTTGGCAATTTCGGCGTCGTAGGTCGAATAGCGATTGCCGCATTTCATGTGGCGTGAGCTGCAAGGCTGTACCGATGGCGAATGATGGATTGGCGCGCACCCACGGGTGCAAAAGTCCATGAGTCAGATCGGCGCGAGCATCAGTCGGACGTTTAAGGTACTGGTAATCATGTGCATCCTGCCGGCCATGTATGTGGCGTTTCCAGCGCCCTTTCGATGGGTGCGGGATCGGAT
>JAYWAI010000494.1:0-3065 GCA_043782545.1 Acidimicrobiia bacterium | reverse complement strand
AGCTCAGGGTTGTCGAACGCGGCGCCGAATGCGTGCACGAGCGCATACCCGAGCTCACCTCCCTCGTGGATCGAGCCAGGCGTCTCGGGAGCAACATGGCTCGGAATACCACCCGGAAATGAGAACTGCCGGAACAACTTCCGCATGCCGTCTTCGTCTTGAGTGATTGACGAATACACCTCGCTGTAGGTGCCCTCCAAATAGGCGTTGGCGACAAGCGCCGGGCCGCCGTGACCGGGGCCGGTCACAAACAGCGTCGGCAGTTCACGCTCCTTGATGACCCGATTCATGTGGGCATACACCAGATTCAAACCCGGTGTTGTGCCCCAATGTCCAAGCAGGCGCGGCTTCACATGCTCAGCACCCAGCGGGTCGCGCAAAAGCGGATTGTCGAGCAGATAAATCTGCCCCACCGACAGATAGTTGGCGGCCCGCCAATACGCGTCGAGCAACTCAAATTGATGCGGGGTCACGAACGTTGACAGGTCATGCTCGTGTGAGAGATCGCCCGCTGTGATCGTCGCCCTGGGTGATGACGACCTTGAGCGCGCCTGTATCGCCAGCGCGGGCAAATGTGTCGTAGGCCTCAAGCATGTCGTTCATATCGAAACGATGAGTCACGAAACTCGACACATCGAGTTGATGACTGGCGCCGAGGCGCATCAGTGTCGGTGTCGAGTAGGTGTCTACGAGTCCTGTGGTGATAGTGACGTCACGACCCCAGAGCGTTTCAAGGTGGAGCGCGGCGGGCTTGCCATGCACGCCGATGTTGGCCAAGTGCCCGCCGGGCCGGATGAGCGTGGCCGCCAGCTCGAACGTGGCGGGCGTGCCGACGGCCTCGATCGCCACGTCGACACCGAGCCCACTAGTGAGTTCACGCACTACCGCCAGCGCGTCTTGGCGACTGTTGTTGACGGTGACGTCAGCGCCAAAACGTTTTGCGGCGTCGAGCCGGCTGTCGGCTAAGTCGATGGCCACAATATGACTCGGGCTGAACAGACGGGCACCCATAATTGCGGACAGGCCAATCGGACCTGCTCCAACGATGGCAACCACATCGCCGGGCTGAACTCGACCGTTGAGCACTCCGACTTCGTATGCGGTCGGCAAAATGTCTGACAGCATGAGCATGTCCTCATCGGTGACACCCGCTGGAATCGCATAGGTAGAATTGTCAGCGAAGGGCACCCGCACGAACTCGGCTTGAGTGCCGTCGATGAGATGCCCGAGAATCCAACCTCCGCCGCCTAAGCATTGGCCATAGCGAGCCTCACGGCAATACCGACACGAGCCGCACGCCGTGATGCATGAGACGAGCACCCGGTCGCCCGGTTTGAGGTTCTTGACCGAGGCACCCACAGATTCAACGGTGCCGACAGCTTCGTGCCCGAGGATGCGCCCGACCGTTACTTCGGGAACATCGCCTTTCAAAATATGAAGGTCTGACCCGCAGATCGTGGTGACGTCGACTCGCACAATGGCATCGGTATCGGCCTCGATAGAAGGTTTTGGTACTTCCGCCCACGCCTTTGCTCCGGGACCTTGAAACACCAGTGCATGCATCGTGAGGTTCGTTGTCGTGTCGTGTGCATGCATTTCCAAGATGTCCATACTGTTGCTGTTCCCCGATAGTCCGATTCCTAGACATCGCTGGCAAACCGGCCCGTCGAGAGTCGCGAAATTTCCGGTCAGATGTCTACGGGATCGACATCGCGGGTATTTGTGAGCATGATTGACTTTCACTCAGATGTCGAAAAGCTTCGAACCGAGGCTCGAACCAATTTAGAGAATGGCTCGGTGACCGACGCCTATAGCGCCGATCGCGAACGGGTTATTGCGGTGCTCAATGAGGCCTTGGCCACCGAACTTGTGTGCGTCCTGCGTTATCGGCGTCATCACTTCATGGCCGAAGGAATATACGCCGCCCCAGTCGCTGCAGAGTTTCTACAGCACGCCATCGAAGAGCAAGGCCACGCCGATCTCATTGCCGCTCGCATCGTTCAACTGCAGGGCGAACCCGACTTCAACCCCGCCACCCTGGCTCAGCGAAGCCACGCCCAATACGTCCCGGGCACAGATCTGGTCTCGATGATTGTCGAGGATCTCGTCGCCGAACGGATTGCTATTGCCAGCTACATCGCAATCGTGCAGTGGTTGGGCAATTCCGACATCACGACTCGTCGCCTCATGGAGTCAATTCTGGCCGTAGAAGAAGAACACGCCGATGACCTAGCGACGTTTCTCAAACAGCTCGACGAGTCGTCAAAATAGGAATAGGGAACAATTATGACCATTACACATGCACTTGCACGGTCGACCATGGCGCCGATTTTTATTGGTGGTGGAGTCGATTCCGTTCGAAATCCTGAGATCAAGGCGAAAGCGGCGGAGAGCACGGCCAAACGTCTTGGCAAATACGGATTCCCGAGCGATCCAACTCGCTTGGTTCGGTTCAACGGAGCGGTTCAAGCAGTGGCCGGATCGCTGCTTCTGTTGGGACGCATGCCCCGACTCGCTTCCACGGCCCTTGCCGTCAGTTTGGTCCCGACGTCACTGGCTGGCCATCGCTTTTGGGAGCAAACAGATCCGACGCTGAAGGCTCAACAAAGAATTCAACTCATGAAAAACTGTGCCATTTTCGGCGGCCTCGTGTTGGCCGCCACCGATACCGGTGGCGCGCCCTCGCTGACGTGGCGAGCGAAGCGGGCCACCCGTCGGGCTTCAGCCTCCATCTCGTCGCTGGGCTCGAAAGCCGGAAACCGACTGGCGAATCATGCATCGCTGGGCGACCAGGTATCGAGCCTGAGCGACCGAGCAATCGATGTTGCCACACCGCTTTTTGAGCGCGCCCGCGACGCAGCTGCAACCGTCGGCGATCTCGTGAGCGAAGGGGCCTCTCACCTCGGCGGGTCGGTCACCGCGTTGGCTTCGTCAGCTCGCCACCTGCACTAGACGCCCGTATTTGACGTCCTAGATCGCCCGTGTTTGACGTCAGGATCAACCTGCTAATCGACGACGCGGTCGGTCGAGGTATCGCGGGTGAGGGTCAGCCAGCGGCGGCAGCC
>JAYWAI010000493.1:0-8096 GCA_043782545.1 Acidimicrobiia bacterium | reverse complement strand
CGGCGAGATCGGAATCGGGACACCAATGAAACTCGTCGACCCTATGTCTCAATTTCCCCGCTCGTACCGAGATCGGGAGTGGTGGCCGTAATGGCAGCCTTGGCAAAGCTCACAAGCTTGGCCACCATGTTGGGCGCAGTCCAATACTCCCAGCGATCGGCTTTCACCTCAAAAACTATCGCCGTGCCCTGATCCTTGCCTTCAGGAAAGTAGATGTCGGTGAACTTGTCCCACAGGGCTTCGAGCAGCTGACGATCATCGTTTGTCGTCGCCCGGCCAGCAATCGAAAGCCACGTGTGTCCCTCATCTACGAGCGCAACATTCGCTGGTTCGGTGCCCGTCGGGAGCCAGTCAGCGTCGCGGTCGACAATGAACGCGACGTCGCCATCTGACGAAATTCGCTGAACAGTTAGCGGCCGGGAGGACAGGGTGCCGCGCTCGTCCACGGTGGTAACCATCGCCGTGCGGATCGTGTGAACGCGATCTCGCAATTCATGAATTGTCATAGTTGATTCGTTCATGACGCTGATGTACCCAGATTGATCATCCTTCAACCGACAAACGACTTTTATCGTTGACGGGCGGTTTGAGCCGGCGCTCAACGGGGTAGTTAACGAGTGGGTTCGGGGAAGCCACCTAGCGACTGGCTACCTATTTGGTCATGCAGAACTCGCTGTGTGGGTCGTGATCGTCGCTTCAGCGGGCATCGGCATAGTCGTCGGTTGGCTGACCAAATATCGACCTCGCCGCCGTATGTAGCCAACGTTGCTGCGGTCGACACCACAGGTGGGGTCGGCCCAGGCAGCGTGCTGTTCTCGTCAACCCGCCGAGTGCTTCGAGATGGCGAGAATCACCTGGAGCGCCAATGCTGTGTCGGTGGAGTCTCGCACCGCAATGGTGTCGATGCCGGTCGACTTCACCGGGAAATCATTACCGCCCTCGTCCAATTGGTCGCCAAAAAACAGAATGTCGGAAGTGTCCAGACCGAGCACCTCCATGAGTCGGCGCATGCCGTATGCCTTATCGATCCCCTTGCGCGTGACGTCAACGGAGGTACTTCCACCGGCCCGCACCGACAACTTCGCAAGACGGTCGGCCGCGTATTTTCGCAACGCTTCTTTTTTCTTACCGTCCTTGTCCCACGCGTATTTCAACTCGGCGGGGGCATCTTGCCCCAGCGCTGAAAAGGTGACCTGACTCCCCCGGTCTTCGATGATGTCACCGTGAGGTGAGGCCTCCCACAACCCGAGTTCCTTAGCCCCTTCGGTCAGCACCTCAATGACGGTTTCCTTCTCTGCGTTCGAGAGGCCCTCCGCATATTGCTGCACCCACGACGAGGATGCCTCGTCGAATCGGAAATACCGAGTACCCGATGTGGGCATCAGATGCAGCCTCGTGAGATGTTGGTCATCCACGTGCAAACGATCGACCACCTGAGTTTTGAACTGGGCGAACGCCCCACCCGAAATGACACATACGTCGTAAGTGCTCAGTACGCGACCTAACAGGTCCGCAACGTCGCCGGAGATTGGTGACTTGGTCACGGCAAGCGTGTCATCTAAGTCGAAGGCGAGAAGGCGGCGCTGCCTTGAGGTTGTCATCTCGCGCCGTCACGCTTGCGTTTCCGCGGTTGACCATACAGCCCACGCGACGAGCACCGGTTGGAAAAAAAGGCGCACCACACGGCGTGTGTCTGTGTCGAGGCCGAACGCATTTCGGTGATGCATCAACTGAGCAATGTTTCCGGGAAAGACGGCAACAAAGAACGCCCCGACGACCCAGCCCATCCGCTTCGATCGCACGACGGCAAGCAAAGTGCCCAACGCAATCTCGACAACGCCCGACACCAACACGATGGTGTCAATGTCGCCCGGAACCCACCCGGGCACCTGGGCTCGAAATGCGGTTTTGGCCCACGACAAATGACTTACGCCGGCCCCTACCAGCGCGGCCGCTAACGCGTAACGAGCGACGTTGCGGGCGCCGCGATGCGTCACCTCTGACGTTGCTCCGTGGCCCACGACCACACCTAACCCCGACGATTCAATTGCCATCGACAGACCTCTCTCGTTATTTGGATTTCGCAATGTTGCATTCGGTCAATGGCTGCGCGCCATCACGACGTGCGCATACAGATCAGCGTATTGGCGCACCATGTGTTCCGCGTCGAATCGCTCAATGGTGACGTCGCGCACGATGGCGCGATCAAGTTCACCTACGCGTCCAACCGCGTTTACCGCTTGATCGATATCGTGCACGACGAACCCGCTAACGCCATCGACAACGACCTCGGCCATCGACCCACGATCAAACGCGATCACGGGCGTGCCGCATGCCATGGCTTCCACCACGCTAAAACCGAACGGTTCGTCAAAGTTGATCAGGTGCAACAACGCGTGCGCATTCCCGAGCATCTCGGCCCGGTCACCGACCGGCACCGGACCAACGAACGACACATCATGACCGTCGATATGCGGCTCGATCGCGTCATTGAAGTAGCGGTCATCCTGAATGATGCCGGCAATAATCAGTGGTCGGCCGACCCGGCGTGCAACCTCGATTGCCTCTGCGGTCCCTTTGTCGGGGTGGATGCGACCGAAGAACAACAGGTAGTCGTCGGCGCGGTCAGGGACGGCGAAATCGTTGGGATTGATGCCATGGTGAATCGTCGCGGCGTAATCCAACTTCGGATGCCGATTCGCGTCGCTAATGGCGACGTAGGCCGAGGTGCGGTTGTAACGCTGGTACACGGCGACAATCTGCTCCGACGAAAAGCCGTGAATGGTGGTGACCACGGGTGTGGCCACGAGTTCGCAATATGTGAGCGGTAAGAAATCGAAACTGTTGTGGATGATGTCGAATTGGTCGGCCTGTTCGAACACGGCAGCTATGTGCAAACACTCGGCAACCTTGGGTTCAAGCAGTGGGTCCTCCGACCAACCGTGAGGTACCGCACTGGAGAGCCGGCCTGCCGTCAACGAGTCTCCAGTGGCAAAGAGCGTGACATCATGGCCCAAGGCAACGAGCCCTTCGGTGAGCAAGGAAGCGAACTGCTCCCATGGCCCGTAATGGCGCGGCGGAGTGCGCCAAGCGATCGGAGCTAGCACAGCAATTCGCAGCGACGGCGTCGAGCGGGTGCTCGCCAAGGTGGCCACTTTGACCCGCTCGAGTCGATGCTTTTCGATCGGCGCGATCAATGGCGACTTTCCATCTGCGATATCAATCGCGGTCAAGATCAGTGCCCCAGTCGTCGTCATCGAGTTCAATAATTTGCTCGAGACGCTCATCGGCGGCGTCGGTCCGGCGGCTCTCGTCCCGGCGCGAGTATTCCTGCGCCAGCCGATCCTCCAGCGACTCGTCCGTCACATCCGAATCCGCAAACGGGATACCACGTGGCCGATCCGCTATCGGGTCCTGCTCGCCCTCATCGCTGAGCACAGCACTGCCGGGCCCGCCGATAGCGTCATCGTCGGTTGCTTCAGCCTGATCCTGAGAGTCGACACCTTCGTTGGCGTCGGCATAGTCGTGAGAGTCGGTCATGCACCTTTATACCCGAGGAGTTGTTCGACCAGACCTCGAGGCGTGTAGTGCCTCGTAACCGGCCGACCGTTCGCGCACTGTCACGTCACTAGCGATCCGTGACGTGCGTTGACGGTTCAAACCAAGCCAATACGGGTAGTACACAGCCACACCATTGTCGATGAGTCGGGTGTTGGCCCGATATCGATGCAAAGGAGAGATTGCCATGTTTGGATTTATTTTGTACCTCGCGATCGTGGGTCTGATCGCCGGATTCTTGGCCCGAGCGATCGTTCCAGGCAGGGACTCGATGTCTGGCGGAGGCACCCTGGTCCTCAGGCAGAACCACAAACTTACGGAGCACCGTGGCCGCACTCAGGTCAAAGACTTGATGGCGTGGATTTGATCGTTGTCCAAATTTCCAGACGCGATGTATCCGCGGGCTCGAAAAAACGATGCCGGGGAGCCGGGGCCCTCCGCCCAAGAAACCTCGATGGCCCGAGCCCCGGCATCGCGACACCATTGCTCGAACTGATCGAGCGCAGCCGAGCCGATGCCCCGTCGCTGATGCATTCGGTCCACGAGCAGCCGCAACAACACAGGGTTGGGATGGGCGTCAGTCACATCGGACGCCATGATGAATCCAACGATGTCACCACCGGCTCCGATGGCGCGGCACCATGGCATCAATGCAACTCCGTTGCGCTCCGGTGGTATCAGCGCATCCCGAAAGATGTCGAGCATCGGCGAGACATACTGCTCCTGGGATTTGTGGGTCACTAGAGCGCCGACCGCGGCGATGTTGTTAACGGACATGGGCACCAATTCGACGTGATCGAGCCGATGCCGACGACGGTCGCACCAGGCGTCCCAGTCAGCGCGGGTCATGCCGTACAGCATGTCGTCTGAGCATTCGTCGCCGACCCAGAACGACTGGCGGGTCAACCCCTCAAAGATCATTCCGCATGCCTCGAGCACACGAGCCGACGCCAAATTGTCGGGATGCAGCGATGACTCAATCCGACCCACGCCGAGGTCGATGAACAAGTAACGGACCAGCGCCTGGGATGCCTCTGAGGCGTAGCCACGGCCCCAATGGTCGGGATGAAAGGTATAGCCGAAATAGCCGCTTTGCCCGTTCCACCTGAGCTCGACGGAAAGATCTCCGAGGACCTGGTCTGGAGTGTCGGCGTCTACAACGACGATGTTCCATCCCTGACCGTCGACGGGTCCGTCCTGGGCCACGTATCTCGCCACTGACTTTTCCGCCCGTTCAAATGTGTAAGGCATCTCCCAATCCTGAAAGCGGGCCACCTCTGGAAGGCTGCGGATTTGAAACAGTGCTTCGGCATCGGTGAGCATCGGCGGCCGCAAGATCAGGCGCGGTGTGCGGATCGGTACAAACGCCATAGCCAACGATCATAGGCTCGAATCAAAAACGATTCGGTCGCTCCGGGCGCGTCACGGCTCTAGGCGAACGGGTAAGGAGCATCGTCCGACGCCGCGAATTGACGTCCGAGCATCGCTCCCCACGCTGGAGTACGGTCGCGTCATGTCTACCGCACAAAGGCTGTTGCTCGTGTACGGAGCAGTAGTTCTCGTTTACTCATTCGTGCTCGGATTCGCGATGGCCAAAGCACGTTCGACCGCATCTGCGGCACCACGTGCATTAACCAATGCGCACTTGTCAGGCAACTCGACGGCCTCGATGCGTGGCCGACGTGTGCCTGATCGCCGTGATGGTCGGAGCGTTAGAGCGCTCCTCGTTGGGCGCTGACCACGACCCGGAGTTGATAGGCGGGGTTCGTCGCAGTCGGTGGTTGCACCCAGAGTGACAGCCACGCCGCGCCGCCAGGGATGGGCTGCCTGACGATGTGGAATTCGGCTGTGTCGGTTCCACCGATCGGTTTCGCGACGGGTACGAAATTCGGAAGCGCGTAGACGGTGATAAGCGATGCCAATGCGGCTTGGCTGGCCGCGCAGGTGCATGTGTAGTTGGTGACGATTACCGATCCAGTACAGTCACCGACTCCGCAGTTGCCGCCGTTTTGGGTGGTGTTGTCCAAGGCCCATGGCGCTGGTGGGGTTGGTAACAGAATACGGGTGAGGTCGCTCACTTTCGGGGCCGACGTTGTTGTACATCCTGCCATCGTGACAACCAAAATGATCACGGTTGCGAGTCTGGAAAGCCGGTTCATGGTGCGACGGCTGTTTGGGCGATGGCGTTGAGGGCTTGGAGAAGTTCTCCGCTGTGAGCGGCTTCGACTTTCCGTCGAGCTGGCAGCAACGTCGTGGTCGTGCAGGCGTAGTCGGCGGATGCCATGGCGATTTCGTCGTGCTGTAGCGCTGCCAACGCGGCGGTGTCGTCAACGGGGAGCGCACGGAGCCGGTCGGTGATGTGATTCACACCGCTCACGGTGGTGTCGATAGCGAATCCGGCTCTTCGCATGCACGCGGTCCAGTCTTTGTGAGCCTGAATGACGGTCGGGTCGGCTTCGACGGCCTTCTGGAAATCGGTCACGAGTGTTTGTCCGCTCGGAGTGAGCGCTGGTTCCATTTTCGTGATCGCGGCACGCCGGGCCGCGATGCGACACCCAGGTGCAGCGGGTGTGCCGATCAGATCGGTCGAGTACGCCGTCTGGTCAGCGGTCGCGAGTGCGTTCACGATTTTGGTGTTCGGATCGTTCTCCGGCGACGACACCCCTGAAGCTGGTGCGGGCGGGTTGGTGGAAATTCCGTACCCGTAAGTTGTGGCGAATACTGTGTCAGCAATTACGGCGGGCGGGGAAGTCACGGGGGTCGGAGAATACGTCCAACCTTTGCGTTTCATACAATCGGCGACGCGGCGTTCGATCTCGATCTGCAACGCGACCGGGTCGCCTTTGATTTGGTCGTACACGTTGCGGCTATCAATTTTTTGTGTCGCAATCGACGAGCTGGAGCACCCAGCACCGATCAACACGACGACCGTGAGAGTTCGCGCCGATCGGCGTTTGATCACCAAGAAGCCAACTGCACCGCTGAATAGAAAAGATCGGCGGTGAAATCGCACGGTGCTTCCTGACCGGCGTACCTGATCCACCACACGCCGCACCGGTTGTACATGTTGTTCCGAAAAATGTTGTTCGTCCACACCCGCGTCGATTCGTACGACGACAAATTTCCACCATGCGGCCCGAAATTACGCCACCCGAAATCGTGTTGCTGACATTGCGAATCAAACACCGTATGTCCAATCGCGACCGGGATCACGATTCGAGCGAACCACGGATCCGAACAGCCGTCAGAACTCCAGTTGAACGTGTTGTCAATGCCGCTGTGGTTGCCCTTGGTCGACATGAACGAGCCATTGCCGCCACCCTCAATCGCCACTGCTCGGTTGAAGCGATCAACGTACGTATACGACCAGGCACTCGTCACCGAACCCACCACAAAAGCGGACAATACGACCACACAAACAAGTAACTTTTTCATATCTACCCCTCACACTGTTGGAAGGCGTCGAGATCCCCAAATCGCCTTATTTCCTAGCTCAATGCCCGTACTCACGGGACCATAGTGCGTGGCGCACAGTGTTTGCTGGAATGGCATGATGGGCCAAAACAGCTCGAACCACCCGGAAAACGATGAAAACGCCGCTACTGACCAGTTTTCGAACGTCGTCGACAACACAAACCTCACCGCGTGATCCTCGAACTCGGGCGAGTACCACGACATCTTTGTCGTCTCCAAACCTTTCACGATCTTTGCGGACCTGATGCAAAGCAACGGCCGATTCAGTGTCGAGTGGTAGGCCAGGTCGCCCGCAGGTGCTGCGACCCGGCAGCGGACGCGCGGTGGGCTGATGCGATCATGTGTGCGATGTCTCGATTGGGGCATCGCCCGATCGGGACGACAACCGGGTGCCCGAGACGTGAGCACAAGATCTCCAGCCGGCGCCCAGCACATTCGTCAGTCGCCGCCCATCTGGTACTCATAGGCCTGGCGAACGAGGCCGACGATGTAGGTGAAGTCGGACTCCTCTGACAACGCCAGTTCCGTCGTGCCGTTACCCCAGTGACCCTTCCCGCTTACGTCCCGAGCAAGCGAACGTTCGTCTCTGAGCGACTCGACAGGGATGTTCAACGTCAATAGAATGCGGGCCTTCTGGGGTACAACGTCAACGAAATTTGTCTCGGCCTTGAACGCCACATACAACTTGAGAAAGTGCCGCGTGATGGCGAGATCGAGGGCACATATCTCACTGCTTAGCCGCTCGAATAGCGCCCTACGTTGCGGCGGCAAGAGATATGGGTGGTCCTCGATAGTGAAGCCGCCAGCGTCACGTGGAGGCTGGAACTCGGCGATCACCTCATCGGGTAGTTGCGGGCGTGTCCAGATCGTCAGCGCGTCACCGGCCAGACGCTCAGCACGGGCCAGGATCTCGGGTGCGTTCCAGGTGTCGAGCTGGCCGAGTCCCTTGTTGAGCCGAAGCGGACTGTCCTTGAATCCACCCTCCATGTCTCGCTTCTTCGTGAACGGATGGTCCGAGTACTCCGAGTTGTAGCCCGTCAGCGTCAGGTTGCCCAGCGTGTGCA
>JAYWAI010000492.1:0-3073 GCA_043782545.1 Acidimicrobiia bacterium | reverse complement strand
TTATCGCCGATGATCTTGGCCAAGCTCGGCTGGTAAGTTTCGCCGCTCGTCCAGGGAAGCTCGATGGTTTTGCCAAAGCAAAGAAGATCGCTGAGTTCCCGTGGTCAAAACGGTTCTTCGGCGAATCCAGTAAGTGGTCTCGGTTCATTTTCGACCCGGCCACCAATTCGGCGACGTCGTTGGGCCAGTATTGGGCGTCTACTGGGTGGTATGCCGACGTTGTTTCCAACAGTTCGGTCGATCGGTTCAATGCTTTCGGGATCGAAGCGTGTTATCGGTTTCACGGATATGCGTTGGGTAGTCAAGACACGGTTGATTTGGGTGGCGGGGTGGTCGGCAATGTCATGGCGTGGACGGAGCCAGGGCGAAACACGATTTGGACGAGTGTGTATTGGCACTGGCCGGTGAAGAACGGCAACGGCACGTCATACGAGCGAGTGGTGCTGCTGATCCCTGACAACGGTGGGTTGCAACTCAAGACTCCCGATGGTTTGGTGACCGCCAAGACGGCCGATGGTTCATCACATGTGGGTAGCCGAGTCGACAAAATGTACGAAGCAAAGCGAAATTTTCTCGTCTCGGCGGCGCGCGAACTGATTAAAACCCAACAGAAGACGGCTGGCTCATGAGCGTCTTTGAATTGGACAATCCCGACTTCGACGTTCCTAAAGCGCGCACTGTTGAAAGGACGACTGGGGCAGAGCGAGTCTTCACGTTCTTGTCGTCGGCTAGCGCGCTGGTCACCCTGGTGATCGTGGGCGCTACGTTGATTTTCCTAGCGCACGACGGTTGGCCAGCGCTGCGGTTGACCGGCCTGGCGCGATTCATCACGTCAAGCACGTGGGTGCCCGACGCTGGTGTTTATGGCATCGGTGGACTCTTGACGGGCACGGTTTTGATTGCCGCCATTTCGCTCTCCATTGCGGTGCCGTTAAGTGTTGGTTTGGCGCTATTTATCAATGAGTACTCGCCCAAGCGAGTTCGCTTTTTTCTCGTTGGAGCGGTTGATCTTTTGGCTGCATTGCCGTCGCTTATATACGGCATTTGGGGTCTTTTTGCGTTATCGGGCCAAGCGTCCAAGATCGCTCGTTGGCTTGCCGATCACGCAGGGGCGATTCCTCTCTTTCGCCTCACCCGTCCTGATGCTCAGCTCGTGTCGTCGGGATTCATTGCCGGGGTGGTGGTGGCGATGATGATCACGCCCATTATCACCTCGGTGGCACGCGATGTCATGAGCCAGGTGCCACGCGAACTGTGCGAAGGCGCATTGGCCTTGGGTAGCACGAAATGGGGAATGATCAAGGCCGTCATTTTACCGTTCGGCCGGGGTGGCATTGTGGGCGCATCATTGCTCGGTTTCGGCCGAGCGCTCGGCGAAACAGTGGCTGTTGCCATTGTGGTGTCATTTTCGTACAAGGCCAACACTCACGTGCTTGAGCGTGGTGCCGGCTCAATTGCCTCGTTGATTTTCACCAAGTTTGGCGAAGCGAAATCCGGCGAAAAATCGGGCCTTATGGCGGCTGGTTTTGCGCTATTTGTCCTCACCTTCGTGGTGAGTTTCATCGCTCGACGAATCGTTGAACAGTCAGAAGCAAAGGCGGGCTTGGTATGACCGCTCCGGTGGATTCAATCGCCGAGACCGCCGTGGCACCACCTGCTCGTGATGCGAGTGTCGTGGTCGATGTGCCGCGAAGTATTGGAAAAATTCAAGCAAACGATCTGCAGGATCTGGCTTTACCATTGACCAGCGGCGTAACCGTCGCTGTTTTGGCCCGATATATTCTGGACTGGTCCGGCATTCTGTCGACGGTCTTGGTGGCGGCGCTTATTGGCATGGCGCTGGTGTGGGTGGTGACGAAAGAGCGGTCGGGTCCGCTTGTGGCGTTGAACCGCGTTGTCTCGGCATTCGTATGGGCCTGCGGGGCTATCGCCATTGGCGCGATTGCTTGGATGCTGACCTTCGTGATCCAACGCGGCGCGAAACGTTTCTCGTGGAGTTTCATTACAAACGATATGGCCAAGGTGGGCCCGCTTGACCCGGGCGGCGGGGTGTTCCACTCGATCATCGGCACCTTGGAACAGGTTGGTATCGCTACTGCGATCTCGATCCCGTTGTCGATTCTGACCGCCGTGTATTTGCACGAAATCAAAGGTCGGATGTCGCGGGTGATTCGCTTCATTGTGAACGCCATGACCGGATTGCCGAGTGTCGTGAGCGGGCTGATTGTGTACTCGCTGTGGGTGTCACACCACGGCTATTCGGGCGTGGCGGCATCGGCGGCGTTGTCAATTCTGATGATTCCAACCGTGACGCGAACATCAGAAGAAATATTGCGTACTATCCCGGATCACTATCGGGAAGGCGCTTTGGCGCTGGGCGCACAGCGTTGGCGCGTCACCACCAAGGTGGTGCTGCCTGCGGCCAGAGCGGGTTTGCTCACGGCGACGATTCTGGGAATTGCGCGAGCGATTGGTGAGACAGCGCCGGCCAGAATCACTGCGCTCGGCACTAAGGGCACAAACCTGAATCCGCTGCACGATCCCCAAAGCAACCTGCCCACCTTCGTGTGGGATCAGGTGCGATCGGGAAACACGGTGCAGATTGAACGGGCATGGTCGGGCGCTCTGGTGCTCGTGACACTGGTGTTGGTGTTGTTTACGTCGGCTCGGTTTGTGAGCTCGCGTGGAAGTCAGTCGAAGGGAAGATAGTTGTGACTGCTGTTTTGGATCTCACGGTAACCACACGTGCGTCATCGACGTTGCGTGCCGAGAATTTGAGCGCCTGGTTTGGTAAGCGCAAGGTGCTCGAGAGATGTTCATTGCCAATGCCTGCAAATACAGTGACGGCGCTCATTGGGCCATCGGGCTGTGGGAAAAGCACGTTCATTCGCATGCTCAATCGCATGCACGAATTGGTGCCGATTGCCCAAATGGCCGGTTCTGTTTTTCTAGATGACGTAGACATTTACGACGGTGCCATAACAGCGCCGGAAGTGCGCCGCGAAATCGGCATGGTGTTTCAAAAACCGAACCCGTTTCCGTCCATGTCGATTCGACAAAACGTCCTGGCCGG
>JAYWAI010000491.1:0-8113 GCA_043782545.1 Acidimicrobiia bacterium | reverse complement strand
GGCCGTGGGACTACAGCGTTTTTGACACGCACGCGTGCCGGGATGCTGGCGACGTGGCCTTTCCGCCGGGCTCCACGGATGTCATGCTGGACGCAGTTGGTAAGCGCGCGCAAACCCTTATCCAGCAAGGCGTGCGGCTGGTCGGCCTGGGCGGAGACCACCTCGTGAGCTACCCGCTCATCAAGGCCCACGCCGCCAAGTATGGGCCCATTTCACTGGTGCATTTCGACGCCCATTCCGACACGTGGGAGAACCCAGCCAGTGCGCCAATGCACCACGGAATGATGTTTCTACAAGCAGCGCGGGAGGGGCTCATCGACCCAGCCACCTCGATCCAAATGGGGATGCGTACGCCGAACGTCAGCCACGGTTTCGACGTGGTTTACGCACCTGAATTTCACACCACGACGGCACAGCGCACGATCAATCGAATTCGCGAACGCGTGGGCGATCGACCGGTATATGTGACCGTCGATATTGATGCGCTCGATCCTGCGTATGCCCCAGCAACTGGGACGCCGGTGCCGGGTGGGCTTTCGACATGGCAGTTGCGCGAGGTGCTCATTGGCCTCATCGGTCTCAACATTGTCGGCGCTGACTGTGTAGAAGTTGCCCCTCACTACGAAGGACCCGGCCAAATCACGGCGGTCGCGGCGGCCACTATCGCCCACGACTTGATGTATCTCGTCGCACCGAAGCGGGTTGGCTCGTAATCGTCACCCGCCCGCTCGGCACGACGCGACGCGCCAGCGCTTTAGGCGGCGAGAAGGGCCGACAGCGGGGCGAGCTCGGCCCACAACGCGGCTCGACAACGAACAGCCTCGACGCCGGTGAGGTCGTTGGCCACGACGGCGCCATCGATCATGTCGGCGAAAATGGCCGCCGCAGGGCGCAACCGAACTCTCACCGCAATGGTTGCACCTTTTGTGCCTCCGCGCCTGATCGATCGGTCGATCCCGACCACCCGCGGTGGCGTGCGATAGCCAGGGGCTGTATGCCCAAGATCTTGCATGATCCGGCCAACAACTCGTGCCGCCTCGGCGAATTCGTGAGCCCCAATGGGCGAGGGGTCTGGGGCGACTTTCGTGGGCAACGGGGTAACGACGGCGTTCATGAATCCAGTATGACGCTGGGGTGTAACAGCCTCGATCCGCGACGCTCAGGCGGTGTGACACCCCATGGCTAGGGTTGCGACATGGCGGTGGACGCAACGATCAACCTGAATCCTGCTCAGCACGATGTGCTCAATCAACTCGGTGCGGCGCCAGGTGCGAAACCCACATTCAGAGCGTCCTTGCGCGCCGATATCACCGACATGCTCACCGCTGGATTGCGATCAGCGGCGGAACTTGCCGGAGGGGAGCCCCTTTTTATTGCGAAACACGCTCTGGCCACTGTGTTGGCGTGCGAAGCCAAACACGTCGGTGAGCAAGGAAAATTTGAGTGGACCGTCCCCACGGCCAAGGGCACGATTGCTCACAAAGCCGTCGAGCTGTCGTTGCATTGGGCCGATGTGGAGCCGCTGGTCTTGGTCGACGAGGTCACCCGCCGAGTGGCCCGCGACGACTCCTCGCTCGGCGATTTTCTGGCCGGGCTCGACAGTTACGACAAGGCCGAGCTGCGCAGCCTGGTCAACGACGTGGTCGCCAAATTCTTGGAGTGCTTCCCACCGATCAAACCATCGTGGCGACCGACGTCGGAGTCATCACTACGAGCCGAACTACTTGGCGGGGCGATCATCATCGCGGGCAAAGCGGACCTCGTGCTGGGGCGCAGCACTGGTAGCGACACCGATCCCGAGGCGACGCTGGCTGGCAAGGTTATCGTCGACTACAAAACCGGCGGGTTCAACGCGGTGCACGTCGATGACCTGCGATTGTACGCACTGGTCGAGACGCTCCGCCTCGGCGTTCCCCCGCGATTACTCGCCAACTACTACCTCGACGCCGGGCGGATGTTTACCGAAATCGTCACGGAAGGCGTGCTCGAGGCGGCCGCCCGGCGACTCATCGACGGGGCGCTGAAGTTGGCCGCTGTGCGAAATCCGAGCTATGTACCCAAGCGCAACGCTGGCCCGCAGTGCCGGTTCTGCCCACTTTCGAGCGATTGCCCGAACGGCCAGGCTTGGTTCGCTCGCGACGAACACGAGTGAAAGACTGCAGCCATGAGCATTGTTGAACTCGTGATCGTCAACGGCGTCGCTACCGTCACCCTCAATCAAGCAGAGCAGCGCAACGCTTTGCATCAAGAAACGGTCGACCAAATCGTGGCCATCTTTGATCAGGTCGAGGCCGACCCCGGCGTGGGCGCGATCGTTGTCACAGGCGTGGCGCCAGCATTTTGCGCTGGCGCCAACTTGGGAAATTTGGGCGAGGCCGACAAGGACGGCCTGCGCAAAATCTACGAAGGTTTCCTACGCGTGAGTCGCTCCACGTTGCCCACCATCGCGGCAGTCAACGGCGCGGCCGTTGGGGCTGGCATGAACTTGGCCATGTCATGCGATATTCGTATCGCCGCCAAACGGGCGAAATTTGATTGTCGGTTTGTCGACCTCGGCATCCATCCCGGCGGCGGCCACACTTGGATGTTACGACGCATTGTGGGGCCCCAAATGGCTGCGGCGATGGTGCTGTGCGGGCAAATCGTAGACGGTGTCGAGGCCGAGCGGATCGGGCTCGCCTATCGCTGCGTCGACGATGCCGACTTGCTCACCAACGCCCAAGCCATGGCCGAGCGTGCCGCCAGCGGGCCCCGCGAATTAGTGATCGAAGTCAAGAAGACACTTGCCACCATGGCGGGTGTCGACACACACAATGATGCCGTGGAAGTCGAACTCACCCCACAGGTGTGGAGCACGCGTCAGCCCTTCTTCGCCGAACGCCTCGCCGCCTTTCAATCCAAAATCAGCTCGAAGAAGTAGCAACGCTACGATCTCAGCCCGCTCGAAGGCCTTCACTCAAACCCGGCAAAAGCGCTTGCGCTATGAAATCCAGTCGGTCATGAAGCCGTCGCGGCGTTTGGTCCACTCTTCGGACGTGATCGCATAACGGTGGTGGTCTTCCCAAACGCCGTCAATCTCGAGATAGCGCTCGGCGATTCCTTCATCACGTATGCGCAACTTCTCAACGACGCGACGGCTTGGGGTATTGCGAGGAATAATTGAGATCTGCAAACGATGCAGATGGAGGTCCTCGAATGCGTGTCGAAAAACGACAGCGCAGGCCTCTGGGGTGTATCCCTGGCCAGCTGTACGTTCGTCGATCCAATAACCAACGTAGGCGTTTTGAAACGGGCCCCGTTGCACTTGGTTGAGATTGATTTCGCCACAAAATTGCCCGCTCACGAAAATGCCAAATCCAAACCCCACTCCCATTTGACGTTCTCGTTCACGGCCGCCACAACGAGCGGCGAACGTGTCGCGATCTTCGGCTGGGTCGAGCGCTCCCGGCGTTCGCGATGGTTCCCATTTGGTGAGCCACGCTTTGTTGCGCATACGCACTTCACGAAATGAAACATAGTCACTAACGGTCAGTGGTCGGAGCATGACACGGCGACCAATCAGTCGAGTCATTGTTGACGCCACACTGCGTGCATCGGCCCCCCGTTCACGAAGGCGAGCCTAACCGTCACAGAGGGTAGCGGCCAGGGCATGCAACAAATCGGTCTGGCTGACAACGCATTCGAGAGCTTTGAGTCGTCGCATGACGGCGCACAAAATGACGCACCCACCCACAATCACATCGGCGCGCTGCGGATCAAGCCCGGGATTGTGCCGACGGTCAGCGAGCGATTCCGTAGCCAGCGTGCGAAAAACGTCCTCAGCGGCGGCGTGCGTCAATCGGTAGTGATGAAGAGCTTCGCGATCGTACGAGGGCAATCCGATTTCGACCGCGGCCACAGTGGTGATGGTGCCCGCCACGCCCACCAGCGTGGTCGCTCCCCGCCATGCCGGGTAGTCGCGATCCAGGTCATCCAGGAACAGGTTCACGACAGTGACGGCGCCAGAGAGTTCCACTGGGGTCGGCGGGTCGCTCAACAAGTAGCGCTCTGTCACGCGCACCGCTCCGATGTCGAGCGACTCGGAGCCGTCGCACTGGCCAGCTTGGCCCCACGCAAACTCGGTTGACCCACCACCTATATCGATCACCAAAAAGGGTCCGGCCGATGCATCGAGCCCAGTTGTGGCGCCAGCGAACGAAAGTTGGCCTTCGAGTTCGCCGGTGAGTATTTCTGGTATCTGGCCGGTTGCGGCGTGGGCGGCGGCGAAAAAATCGTCGCAGTTGGTGGCATCGCGGGCCGCCGACGTGGCGGTCATTCGAAATCGTTCGACTTCGAACGATTCCATCACCGACTTGAATTCTCGAAGTGCCGAAGAGGTTCGTTCTATGGCATCCGGGTGCAGCGAACGCGTGGCGTCGACCCCTTGGCCCAAACGCGTGATCACCAGGCGTTCATCGAGGACGACGAATCCACCGGCGTCGTCCGGGCGCATCACGAGGAGCCGGGTCGAGTTGGTGCCAATGTCGATCGCGGCAACAGGGGCAACAGGCTTCACAAATCGACCTCGATGCGCTGCGCCACCCACCGACCCACCAGATCGTCACCGCCGGCCAGGTGATACGCATAGTGCGCATGGAGGCACTTCAGCCCATGACGGGTGCCAGCCACTCCCCCAAACGGCCGCGGGCCGACGTGTGAATCAGGAATGTCGGCATCGCGTTCGGCCGCATAACGGGCATGCACCGCCGCGATCTCAGCGTCATCAAGCTCGGCCTCAAGCTGGTTCACGGCACCACTAGCTTCCAGCGTCCCAATGATGTGCGTGGCCCGCTTATCGGTCAGCCAAAACCGAGTCGGCATGGGCGTGCCGTCATGCATAAACGGCGCGTTTTTGATGACGCGCGGAGTGCCATCCGTAGCGCGAACTACCACAGTAAATTCGCCCATCGGCGTGCGACCGAGCAGCGCCACCACGGCGGCAAAGTCGGCGTCGCTGACGGTCATTGCCGGGTTGCTCAGCCCTTGCGCTTGCGGCGAGCAAATATGACGAACACAAAGAACAGTGCGCCCAAAATGGGAGCAAGACGTTTCAGGATTGGCGCACCGGCGGCGTCGAGCAAGTCGACTGGTTTGTTTGCAGCCATCTGAACTTTGCGAATGCCCTCCGACGGGGCCTTCGCTTCGGCAACTCGCTCTGCCGCCCACGTGTCGGCAGTTGCCGGAGTCGGCGAAGATTCATCGGACGGCTTTGGAGCGACTGCCCCCGCAGCTTTCTCGGCCAAAATTTTGCTCTCGAGACAGCTCACGAATTGGCCGAGAATTTTGTTGGAAATATCGGCCATTGCGCCGCGACCAAACTGCGCAACTTTGCCAGTGATATTGAGGTCCGTGGACACGACCACATGGGTCACGTCGTCGGAGATAGAAACAGCGGTGGCGGTAATGAGCGCCGACGCATTGCCCTTGCCGCCAGTGTCACGACCCTCGGCCTTGATCACGGCCTTGTGATTCACGTCATCACGTTCTTGGAAAATAGCCTTGCCTTTGAAGCTGGCCGTGATCGGACCGACTTTTACCTTGACTCCGCCACGAAACTCGTCGCCTTCAATTTCTTCGAGTTGGGCGCCGGGCATGCACGGCGCAATGCGCTCGATATCCGTGAGCACAGCCCATGCTTGCTCGATTGGCAGCGGCACATCGAATTCGTTGGTCAGTTGTTCCATGACTCATTCCCTTGTTCGGCAAGCAGCCTGGCGGCAGCTTGGAGATCTTCGAGCGTATCGACATCGAGGTCGAATCCGGCACAGGTTACTTCGGTGACCAACTCGGGCCGAAGTGCAATGAGCTCGCGAGCGCCATGGTCGCCAACGCCGTCGATGAGGGGCCACACGCTCGACGCCAGCCGCACCGGGTTGCGGCGCTGGCCACCGTACGTCGCCACCGAAATTGGCGTGCGCCGCTCGGCGGCCACAGCCCGCCACGCACCGGGTTGCACAAGCGGCTGATCGCCCAACCCACACACGACGGCTTGCATGTTGCGCTGTGCTGCTAGATCTAACGCGAGGCGCAACGATGTGCCCTGACCCGAGCTGAAACGCGGATTGTGCACGTATTCGACACCCTGGATCACCGGTAGCTCAACGGCACCAGTGATCACCACAACCGGTCCGATGTCAGACGCCCGCGCCGCCTGAAGCGAATGTTCGAACACGGTGCTGGCACCGCTACTACTGGCGTTGCTGCCGCCCAGCGGTGCCAGCAGTTTGTGGGTGGAACCGTCGTAGCGCGAGCCGTGGCCAGCGCACAACAAGATGCATAATGTGGTGCTCACGGGCCGCCGTGGCCTAACGGTGGATTGGGCCGTGCGAGGAACGCAAACTCGGCGTGTCACGCCCGGTGCGAACCGCAATTATTTCGGCGCAGATGCTGATGGCGGTTTCTTCTGGCGTGCGGCCCCCGATATCGAGTCCGATCGGCGACATCACGCGCTGCAACTGATCGGTGGTGACGCCGGCCTCGGCGAGCCTAACGAGGCGCGAGTCGTGCGTCTTACGTGAGCCCATCACGCCGATGTATCCAGCTCTGGTGTCGAGTGCGCCCACGATGGCTGGCACGTCGAATTTGGCATCGTGAGTGAGCACGCACACTGCGTCGCGTGGACCCAACGACGGGCCGATTCGATCGAGCAATACGTTGGGCCATTCCACTTCAACGGCGTCGGCCATCGGGAATCGGCGGACGGTGGCGAACACTTTTCGGGCGTCGCACACGGTGACGCGATAGCCCAGAATTTTGCCGACGCGCGCCAATGCCGCGGTGAAATCTACCGCACCGAAAATGACCATTTGGGGTGGCGGCGCGAACGACTCGATGAACACTTCCACGGCTGATTCATTGGCTTCCCCGCGCACACCATAGTGCCGCACACCAGTGCGACCGGCGTCGAGTTCAGCCAGCGAATCTCGGGTGACAACGCGATCCAAGTCGGCGTTGCCAACGCTGCCAATCACGTCGAGGCCGGGGCGTGCGAGCAGTTTATTGCCTACACCAGCGCCTCGAATCACGGTGGCGAGCGCCACAGGTTCGTGGGCCTTCACTGCGTCGCGAAACGTTTCATACATCTTCACGAGCGTCACCAATCGAGCGGTTCGATGAAGAGATGGATCGTGCCGCCGCACGTCAACCCGACTGCAAACGCATCGTCGTCGGAGTAGCCAAACGTGACTACGCGCCGTTCGCCGGTGGTCAGAATATCGAGCGCTTCGGTGACCACGGCGCCCTCAACACAGCCCCCAGAAACCGAGCCGGACACTTCGCCCGATTCGCTCACGGCCATGGTGGCGCCAGGGTCACGAGGGCCGGAGCCCTCGATGTTGACGACTCGCGCCACAGCTACTCGTTGCCCGGCGTGCCGCCAACGTTCGATGTCGTTGAGTACTTCTCTCATGACTGAAAACTCACGGTTTGAATTTCACGGTTTGCGCACCACTTCTGCGAGACGTTCGAGGGAGTCCATCGAATGACCTTCGATGAATTCATCAATGTACGGCAACGCCGCGGCCATGCCACGCGCCAGAGGCGCATATCCAGGCGAGGCCTTCAGCGGGTTTACCCACACCACCCTGTGGGCGACGCGGCCCATGCGTTGCATCTGCTCGCCCAGCATTGCCGGGTCGCCGCGGTCCCACCCGTCGGACAAGATCACGATCACCGCGCCACGGGACATGCCACGCTGACCCCACGCGTCATTGAACTCGCGCAGACTCTCGCCTAAGCGCGTACCTCCGGACCAGTCCCGCGCTGCTTCGCCGGCCATGCGCATCGCGGCATCGGGGTCGCGAGTGGTGAGTTCTCTGGTGAGACGCGTCAGGCGAGTTCCAAATGTGAATACCTCAACCTTGGCCCGGCCGACAACTGCGGCGTGAGCGAAACGCATCAAGGCTCGGGCATACGGTTCCATGGAGCCGGAGATGTCGACCAGCAGGACGAGGCGACGCTGACGCTGGCCCGTGGTGCGGTAGCGACGACGCACTGCCTCACCATCGGTGCCCAGTGCGTCGCGAACCGTACGTCGTAAATCAAGACGACCGCTGGGCCGGGTGGTGGGCACAAG
>JAYWAI010000490.1:0-3079 GCA_043782545.1 Acidimicrobiia bacterium | reverse complement strand
CAAGAACGCGTCCAAGAGATAGCGGCCACCGTGAAGTGCCCGATTTGTAGTGGCCAATCGGCACAAGGTTCTGACGCTCCCAGCGCGCAATTGATCCGCGTTGAGATCGCCAAGCAAGTGCAACTGGGTCGCAGCGATGAACAGGTGCGAGCGTTTGTGGCCGCCCGTTTCGGCGACTCGATTGTGCTCACGCCGCCGGCGAGTGGGGTGGCCGGTTTGGTGTGGGTGATCCCCGTCGTGGGTGTGGCTCTGGCCACGGTGTTGCTCGGTTTGGCCTTCGCGAAGTGGCGTCGAGATGCCGACGTGGCCATGGCGTCTGATGACGATCGGGTCGTGGTAGAGCGGGCCCGCGCCGATCTCGGCGGCGGCGAAAGGGAAGCCACGAGACCGTGAAAGAATCCAAAAAGCCTCTGAATGCAGAGGCCGAATTTTTCTTACGTTCGCTCGATGATCTGGATAGCGAACACAACGTCGGTGACATGTCCGACAGCGATTACGGCACGCTCTCGAATGCGTACACGGCGAAGGCCGCGACGGCATTGCGCACCGCCCCGACGCCAGGGCCTGTGGGCCCCGGTCGACGCTCCTATCGTGTTTGGCTGTGGGTGATAGGCTGTATCGCGGTGGCCAGCCTGGCGGGGTTCCTCGTGGCTCGTAGCTCCGGGCAACGCGCCACCGGCGACGTGGGCTCCGGAGCTATCAACGACTCAACGGCCGGGTTGTTGGCCAGGGCCAGAAATATGTTGGGCACTAACCAGCTCGAGGCGCTCAAGGCCTACAGCAAAGTGCTCGAGCGCGACCCCGCCAACCCAGAGGGTCTCACGTATCGAGGTTGGATCCGTGGCATCGTGGGCCTGAGCAATTGCTCGCAATCAGCGCTCGTCACCGACGGCGTGAAAGACATCGAGCTGGCCATTGCCTCTGACCCCACCTACCCCGATGCGCGTGTGTTTCACGGCAACCTGTTGCGGGCTCTGGGCCGCAACAAGGAAGCCTTCGCCGAATACACCAAGGCTAAGGAGCTCGATACCGTTGGCGCGTTCGCCAGCCTGGTTGACCCGGCGCTGGCCGAAACGAAATCCGCTCCCGACACGCCCGGCGAATGCGGCTCTGGCCCCGTCGCCCCCGCCAGCTCAACGACCGGCTCGACGACCGGCTCGACGAGCGCCCCTGCCAGCTCGACCAGCGCCCCGTGATGCCACGTCGTTCGGATCGTGTGGCACACTGAGGCCGTGAACGATACATCACCTTTTCAGGTCGCCCGCCCGCTCAGAAAAGGATTCCGAGCCCGGGCAATAGCCGTTTCCGTTGTCATGGGCGTGACTGCCTTGAGCACCCTTGCTGCCTGCACCGGCAGCGACAAGAAGTCGGCGAGTCCCATCATCACTGGGCCCGGCGGCGTCACGGTGTCGTTACCGAAGAACTACTCGTCGACGTTTTGCGGCAAGGCTCGAGAATTCAATGCGCTACAGGCCGCTACGGATCGTATTGCTGACTCTGGGCCCGAAAATATCAAGAAGGTGATGGGTGCATACCTTGATTCCGGGATCGCGTTGACCGACACCGCGCCTCAGGAAATCAAATCTGTCGTCAAGGTGTACGCCCAATCTCTGGTGGATACCAAGGCCGCGCTTGAGCGACTCAAGTACAACCTTGCCGAGCTACTCAACGATGCGGATTACAAGGCCAAGGTGATCACCGATGCCAATGCCACGGCCGAAAACGACGTAAATCAATACCTGGTGGCAAACTGTTTGCCTGTTGCTACGGGCACTGTGGCCTCCACAGCACAACTGTCGACCACAACGGCCGCGAAATCGGAAATGACCGACCCCGTGACCAGCCAGCCAACGTTGCCCGACGTAATTGAAACCACCACGTCGTGATCGGGCAACAAAGGTAGAGGCATCGATGCCGTCGATAGCTGATGAGGTTGCAGCGCTCAAAAATGAACTCGACCGAATGCGGTGGCTCTATGCCCACGCCGATGAAAAAGTCCGGCAAGAAATTGGCGGTCTCTTGCACGGCCGAGTGCAGTCTCGATTGATGCAAGCTGAGGCCACCCTATCGGCGGTCGCCAAACAGACTACGGATCCTGATGCGGCCGCTTCATTGGTCACCGTGATCGAGCTTTTAGAAGATCTGCGAGTCAACGACATTCGAGCCGCCAGCCATGCGCTGCATCCGCCGGCCATCATGGGCGGCCTGGTTGCCTCTGTGTCGTCGCTGTGTCGGGCCGTCGAAGGCGAATTCGATATGTTGGTCGACGTCGTGAGTTCAGCCGATATTCGGCAGCGCGATCAGCTCGGCGAAAGCGAATTTCATCCCGTGGTGTGTCTGATTGTGTACCGCATCCTCGACGACGCCCTGCTCAACGCCCGATGTCACGGCAACGCAACCGAGGTGGTCGTTTCGCTGCAGTGGGTGGAACCCAATTCGCTCCGATTTACCGTTGCCGATAATGGTGGAGGTTTCGATGTGGCCTCGGCACCGCAAGGGTTCGGCCTCGCAGCTGCGCACGCCCGCGCCAATGATCGTGGCGGCTCGGTCGTGATTGAGTCGACGCCCGGTCACGGCACGTTGATGACGGTGACGCTTCCTATTCGCGACCCGCGTCGGCACCCGAAGGGCCAACCATCATCGGCGATGCGCTTTGATCGTCGCGGCGGAGTTACCGGCCACCTCGAGCCTGAGGCGGGCGTTGCACCGACTGTTCGATAAATCGCAGGACGGCTGCTACTCGGGGGTGGCACGAGCCGCGCGTGTCGATGTGGAGTTCGCTGTAGATACGGCTGAGGTGATTTTCCACGGAGCGTTCTGACACATTGGTTTCCAATCCAATCTGGGTGTTGGTCATGCCTTGAGCGACGAGAGCCAATATTTCGACTTGGCGTGCGGTGAGTTTGGACATATTTGAATTGCGTCGTGGTGTAGCGAATTTTGCGAGTTCCTTGTCGAATACGAGCATCCCGTTCGCCGCGCTGTCGATGGCCCGTACTAACCCGGCGGTGTTGTTAAACGAACTTTTTAACATGTACGACCAGCCGCCGGCGGAGTCTTCGGGGAGTGCGGCCAACAA
>JAYWAI010000489.1:0-8129 GCA_043782545.1 Acidimicrobiia bacterium | reverse complement strand
ACCGCGCTGGCAGTCCAACCTTCGCCTATGACGATTTGACTGGCATCCGCGAGGCGCTCAGTTCATTCACCGCGTCGGGCATCGGAACAGACCTGGATGCCTGTCACAACTACCTCGCCGGGCGAGGTTTTGGGTTGACGCAGACCGCCACCGTCGGCTTTTGTATGGGCGGCCTAGTGTCACTTTTTGCCGGCACCCGTCGGGCGCTCGGCGCTTCGGCCACATTCTACGGAGGTGGTCTGGGCACCAGTCGCTTCGGCCTCGAACCCGGCAACGACATGGCCGCCCGGTTGCAAACTCCCCTGCTCGGGTTGTTTGGCGATCTCGACCAAAGTATTCCGGTCGACGAAGTCGAGCAACTTCGAGCCGCGGCCGCGCACACGTCGGCGCCTAGCGAAATCGTGCGGTACGCCACTGCTGACCATGGATTCCACTGCGACCAACGGCCCAACGTCTTCAACTCGCAAGCCGCCAGCGACGCATGGACGCGCACACTGGCATGGTTCGATTCTCACGTCGCTCGGCCATAGCGCTTGCCCGTGACTGCTTTGGAAGCGCTACTGAGCGACTTTGGCATCGCGCCCGACGCCGAGGCCATTGGCCTCGGCGAGCAAGCGGCCATCTATCAACTTGACGATGAGCGAGCCCTGCGAATTTTCAAAGACGCTTCACGAGATAAATTCATTTCCGAACAAGCCGACTTGTTGACGGCGATACGTGGCCAAAACCTGTCGTTTGCCACACCCGAATTCCTCGAATGGGGGATCATTGACGGCACCCTCTTCGCCATCGAGGCGCTCCTGCCAGGACGGAGTTTTCTGGGCGAACTCACACGATTGCGCGGTGTCGCCCGGCTCACCGCGTGGACGAATTACGCCGAAGCCGTTTACGAGCTCGGGCGATTGAAATTTCAAGCGCCTGGCTTCGGTGATCTCTACCCCCACACCGCCACTGACCCAATTCGCGCCTCCACGTGGCGCGGGTATCTGGGCGCCACCATCGACAACCACCTCACTCGATTTCACGCCGAACTGTGCCTCGACGTGCCGCACTTGGATGGCACAATCGCCCGAATTCACTCGGCATTGGATCGATTGCACGAGCCAGAAAGCGGCCATCTCGTGCACGGCGATTACTCTCCCGGCAACGTCATGATTGACGATATGCACAATGTCACCGCGGTGGTCGACTGGTCGGAATATTGCGTTATTGGCGATCCGTTGCTCGATCTCGCCGGGTCGTTGACATATCTCGAAATGCAAGCAGGCATCGAGCCGGGCGACATTGGCCACGTGCGTTCGCACCTGGTCGACATCGCGGGCGATCACATTTTGTTGCCGATTAGCGCGTATCGCATGTGGATTGCGCTGATGATGACATCCCGTTGGTATCGACAAAACAGCCAGCGCCACTACTCGTGGGCCACGAAACTTTTGCGAGCTGTCTAAGGCGACGGCGTTGCGCTACAACGGTTTCGTAATGATGGCCCAGGTGTGCCAGCGCCGGGTGGAGAAGGTACACGTCACGCCACGGCCTTGCGTCCACGAAAGGATGTCAGCTTCGGTGGCTCGGTTGCCCCGCCACATCCGGGTAAACGCCGGGCGTCGAAGCACAACTCGAGCCAGGTCCACGGCGGCGTCGCGGAACTTGGGCACCAGGCCCGCCTGGCGAAATTGGATCATCGCCGCTCCGCCTTTGGCGATTGCCCGGCACGACTCGACGACATAGCCACGCTGCTCGGCAGCGTTGTCGACGTGTTGCATGACACACACCGAAATAATCAGATCAACTTCATCGTTGGCCAGCTTCGACATGCTGGCCGAGCCGCCCACCCACAAGTCGGCATCACGCCCTTCGAGCCGAGTCGCCGACTGCTCAACCGACGACGATGACACATCATTGCTTGACACCTTGGTGAACAATTCCGTGAGCGCCAAGGTGATGTGGGCATCGCCGCATCCGATTTCGTGGGCTCGCTCAAACTTGGCCGGGCGAGCAAAATGCAGTAGCCCAGCGACCAGATCGCGGCCGGTTTGGAAGTACACACCGTCGTCGTCGCCGGCCTCTTGAGTGGCCAAGACTTTACGTCCGTACTGACGCACCCAAGCGTCCCAATCGTGCGGTTCGTTGTCTGTTGAAGTGTTCACGCACGCATGATCGTAGAGCCTCGCGACATGCGCTCGCCCGCATACCCAGAAGCGATCAACGAAACCCATTGATACACGGCATCTTCATTGTCAGCCAAGAGCCCGGGCACATACTTGGGAGACTGCATCCCACGTTGCACACTTTGGACGGCTGCCCAATCTTGGCCATTGGTGAGGTGCCAAAAATCCGACGCGTATGCCGGATCGAAGCCGGGTTTGCTGATGCTCTCAGGCGCAAAAAGCCATTGGCATTCAACATGCGTGCTCGTCGGCGTCAACGGCGTAAGCGTGTGCGTCATTACATAGTCAGGATGTAGCGAAACCAACAGATTCGGAAATACGCCGATGTAGTCGACTTGTCGCCGTTGCTGATCGTTGAGCCCTCGCAACACTTCCCCACCAGAGGCGCCGTCGAGGCTCATGGTGGCCGCGAAATCTTCGAGGTCCATCGTGCCGCCAACCCACAACCCAGCGTCTCCCGTGTAGTTGTAATTGTCACCGCTGGAATGCTCAGATACGCGACACAATTCGGGGTGAATTAACGGGCAGTGATAGCACTCTTGGTAGTTCTCGATAGCCAGTTTCCAGTTGGCTTCGAGCACGTATTCGTGGGTCGCCGCCGGGAGAAGTCGATGCAATTCGTAGTTGGCAAAAATGCGATCAAGGGCGTCCACGTGATCCAAAAAATTTGGCGCGTTGCCAGAGACGTTGACGAACACCCAGCCGTTCCATTCGGCGTGGCGAACGGTGACCAGCCCAAGGTTGGCTTGATCGAAATTGGGCACGTCGCCAAAGTGGGGTGCGATCCGCAACTCGCCGCTGAGTTCATAGGTCCAGGCGTGATACGGGCATTGAATCACACCACGAATGGCACTTGCGCCACATGGCAACAACTCATGGCCTCGATGCCGACAAATGTTTGCAAACACGTGCAGGACGCCGTCAGCGTCTCGCGACAGCAACACCGATGTGTGCCCGACCTTGATTGCCTTCTGGCATTTGGGTTCGCTCACGTCGGCGCTTCGACCGGCGCACACCCACGTGCTATCGAGGAAAAATTCACGTTCCCAATCCAACACCGATTGGCTCAAATACGCCTCGGCGGGCAGCATCCGGGAATGCCCAAACGGGGCACGCGCCGCGGCAAGGCCTGATGCGTTGATCGGGGCGGGTGGAAATGTGTAGCTCATGGCGGACGCCTCCTTGGCACCGTGTGCGTTACGCCCACCTACTTGGCAACGTGTGCGTGTCGCCCACAGTAGTGCACCAATCTGGGCAGTTTTAACTGACGCGTCAGTCAGTAAAGATTTGAATCTCGGTGTTAACTATCGGTGTCGAGTCGGCAAGAATCCACAAATGACCCCACCGATGCTGTCTCGACGTCAATTCTTGGTTCGCTCCGCCGCCGGCCTGGCCATCCTCCCCGGAGCAAGCGCACTGATCGCCGCATGCAGCTCGTCGAGCACTAAGTCCTCGCCGACCACCAAACATTCCGTAGCCGGATCGTCAACCGCACCTCCAGCTGGCCCAGAAGGGCTCATTGGCACGCCAGGCAACGCCGTGAAATTGCCGATCTACGACGACAACAAGGCCATTGCCGACGGCCTCAAACCAGAGGCCGGTCCGCTCACCATCTTGAACTACGCCGACTACGTCAGCCCTGACGTCGTGAAGGCGTTCGAAACCAAATACGGCGTGAAAGTCGAAATCACGCCATTCGACGCCGATAGTGACCTCGTCGAAAAAGTACGCACCGGAGCGCTCACGGGCGACCTCATCCTGTCGGCTTCATATGACACGTATTACAAAATGGTGGCCGCCAAATTGGTGCAACCGCTCAACCACAGCTATCTGCCCAACTTTGTCAATGTGTTGCCGGCGCTCCAAGACCCCTTCTACGACTCCGGCTCGAAGTACACCGTGCCCTACACCCTGTATGCCCTGGGACTCGACTACCGCACAGACGAAATCGACCCCGCCACGGTCGCCGCAAAAGGCTGGGAATTGCTGTGGGATCCAAAATACAAAGGCAAAATTTCCGTCCTCAACAACGACCGCGAATCGATTGCCGCCGCGCTGTTGCGCAAGGGCATTGTGGACCTCAACACCACCGACGCGACCGTCATTGCTCAAGCTGGTAGCGACCTCAAAGAGCTCGTGGCATCCAACGTGAAGGTCACTATCGACACCTACAAAAACGTGCCCACCGACGTCACTACGATCGGCGAGGGATACTCGGGCGACATGATCAATGCCATTGGCCAATTGCCCCAAGGCACCGACGCCAAAGTGCTCGGATTCTGGAAACCTGAAATCGGCAAACTGGCCGTCAACAACGATTTCCAAACCGTGCTCAAGGCCGCCAAGAACCCTGTGCTCGCGCACCTGTTCATCAACTTTATTATCGACAACGAGAACGCCTTCAGCAACTTTGCCTTTACCGGCTATCAGCCAGCGCTAGCCGCCACGAGCGCAGATGAGCTCATCAAACGTCAACTTGTTCCTGAAACGTTGCGTAGTTGCCTGCTCAGTAATGAAGAAGTAGCCAAAGGCTTGCGGATCCACGCACTGCCACTAGACAAGGCCAAGTTGTACGAAACGGCGTACTCCACCTTCAACGCGGGTTAACCATTTTGGGTCGACGGCGCACCGAACCACGCACCACGTTTTGGGCCATGTTTGCCGCGCCAGGGGTGGCATGGCTGTTGGCTCTATTTGTGGTGCCGTTTTACGCCGTCATCGCACTCGCAGTCGGAAAACCTGACCCGATATTTGGCACGGCGAATCCGGAATGGAACCCCGCTAAGTGGGACGCCACCGCACTCTCAAACGCCATCGGCCGCATTTTCGGCGGCGATCTTGGCAACGTGATGTTGCGCACTTTTACCTATGTCGGCATCACCCTTGTTCTGTGTATTTCGATCGGCTATCCCGTGGCGTATTACGTAGCTCGCAGCGCTCGAAAATCACGTGGAGCGATTCTGATCGCGCTCGTGATGCCGTTCTGGATTAGCTATCTCATGCGGATGCTGGCGTGGGTCAACTTGCTCGCCCCCGACGGTTTAGTGAATAGATTTCTTAATTTTACGGGACTCTTGGGCGGCCCTAAAAATTGGCTCAGCGGCAACGCCGTGACCGTGGTCATTGGCTTGGTCTACGGATACATACCGTTCTTCATATTGCCGCTCTACGCCGCCCTCGAGCGTATGGACGGTCGTCTCATCGAAGCAGCGCGTGACCTCGGCGCATCTCGGGCCAGTGCCTTTTGGCGAGTCACTTGGCCGCTGAGCCGCCAAGGTTTGATGGCCGCGTCGGTGATCACGGTGTTGCCCATGTTTGGTGATTACTACACCAATGGATATCTGTCTGGTTCGCCCAATACGTCGATGATCGGCAACCAGATCGAGTACTACCTCCACGGCACCTCGACCCCCCAAACGGGCGCCTCACTCGTGCTCATACTGAGCGTGTTGTTGGTGGTGCTCATGGCGTACTACCTCGTGTCGACGGCTCGCGCCGCCCGGACAGTGGCGCTGCGATGACGGCATCGATGACACAAACACCGCCGATCGAGCCGACGCCATTGGTGGCCACAGCCGGTCGAAAGCGCTTCGGCATTCCGCCACTGGCCGCCATCACGTGGCTCTACATTTTGTGGAGCCTGCTCCCGGTCGTCATCGCCGTGCAATTTTCCTTTAACGCGGGAAAGTCGCGCAGCGTGTGGCAGGGGTTTTCGATGCGGTGGTACACCGGCGACCCAAACCAATCGGTGCTCCACGACCCGTCGCTACGCCACGCCATGGCCAATTCGCTTTGGCTCGCGATCGGGGCCATGTTGATCGCCACTCCCATCGGCACCGGCCTCGCCATTGGCCTGGCACGATGGCGCAGCCGGCTGGCCAAGCCCGCCAACGGCCTCATGCTCTTCCCCTTGGTCACCCCAGAAATCGTGATGGGAGTGTCGCTCTTCGTGGTGTTCGTCAACCTGTACACCGGCATACCTCGAGGCTTCACCACGCAGCTACTCGGCCACGTAACGTTCACCATTTCATACGTCGTGATCATCGTGCGTGGGCGGTTGCTGGCCATTGGCACGCAACTCGAAGAAGCCGCTCGCGACCTTGGCGCCACTCGATGGCAGGCCGTGCGATACATCCTTCTACCGCTTCTTCGGCCAGCCATCTTTGCCAGCCTCATGATTGTTTTCGCCACGTCAATTGACGATTTTGTCATCTCCTCGTTTCTCTCGACGGGCGCCAAAGATCAGACCGTGCCGATGAAGATTTACTCGTCCACTAAGGGCACCTCGACCCCAGCGCTCAACGCGCTGGCCACGGTAATGTTGGTCTTGACGTTGGCGTCGATCACGGTGGCGGTCATCGTGATGCGCAAACTTAACCACGATGAAGATGGCGGCGCATCAGCGGCCGCGTTGGTATCAATCAGTTCATAGCGGGCGGGCGGTCGTAGAATTCGAACATGCCTACTCCGCTTATCGTCGATCCGAAAACGCGTCCGCATACTGACACCGAAGAAGTCACCGAGACCGGCGATCCGATTTCGGCCCACATTGTCAAAACTGAGCCGGGCGAAAGTGCCGCCGCGAAAGTGCTCGAAGCACGCCTGTATGGCACGCCGATCGAGGCGCTGTGCGGCCATGTATGGATTCCGTCTCGTGACCCTGGAAAACATCCGCTCTGCCAAGCGTGCAAAGAAGTCTACGAAATGTTCAAAATCTTCAACGACGGACTCAACGACAAGCCTGTCGAGTAGGTCGAGTAGTCCGCCTCCCGGATCACTCGGGAAATTCGCGCACGGCATCCAGAGGGATTTCCACGCACACGCTGTCGCCACGGGCCGGGATGAGTCGCCCATCGTTCGCCACTAGGGCCTGAATGGTGTGGGGCCCCACGGCAATATGAAGCTGCGTCGTCGAACCCACAAACACTGATTCGGTGACCACCCCAGAATGCCCATTTTTCCGCTTGCCGGCACTCTGAGAAACTTTCACACGTTCGGGTCGCACCACCATCGAGCCCAGAGCTCCAGGCTTCACCATCGACACCGGCAGCACGTTGGCCACACCGAGGAAGTCGGCCACATAAGAGTTAACCGGCGTGTCGTAGACCTCATGGGGCGTGCCGCACTGCGAGATCTGGCCCAGGTTCATCACCGCTAGGCGATTGCTCATGGTGAGCGCCTCTTCTTGGTCGTGCGTGACGTACACGAATGTGATGCCAATATCGCGCTGAAGTTTCACCAGTTCGAGTTGCAACTCCTTGCGGAGTTTGGCATCCAGAGCGCCCAGTGGTTCGTCGAGCAGGAGCACACGCGGTCGCAAGACAATCGCTCGTGCCAGCGCTACCCGCTGTTGTTGACCGCCAGAGAGTTGCGACGGTTTCCGTCGTTCCTTGCCCGTGAGCCGAACCTGTTCGAGTGCCTCGCCAACTTTGGAGTGAGCCCATTTGCGGTCCACATCAGTGAACCGCAAACCAAAGGCCACGTTGTCGAAAACGCTGAGGTGCGGAAACAGCGCATAGCTTTGGAAAACGGTGTTGACGGGCCGTTTTTCGGGCGGTTCGTTGGCCACATCGACCCCGTCGATCAGCACCTGGCCATCAGTAGGAATTTCGAAACCGGCGATAATTCGCAGCGTGGTCGTCTTGCCGCATCCCGATGGCCCGAGTAACGAAAAAAACTCGCCCGCTTGGATGTCGAGGTCGATGCCGTCGACGGCCAACTCGGTGTCATAACGTTTCACCAGTGATCGAAGGCTGACCGCTCCCCCATGCGCCATAGGACATTCTTGCCGATGACTCACCTGGAAGTCGATACCCAATTTTGACTGACTCATCAGTCAGTGCGCGCGGTAGGCTGCACCCATGTCGATGCCAACGCTACCTGCGTCGTGGTACAGCGATCATGACCACTATTCGCGTGAGCGCGAACGGGTTTTCGGCCGGGGCTGGAGTTGCATTGGCA
>JAYWAI010000488.1:0-8153 GCA_043782545.1 Acidimicrobiia bacterium | reverse complement strand
GCAATTGTTGCCCACCACCCGACGCCAATTTGGCGATGCCGTCGACCGCTCCATCGATGCCTTTACGGTCGATCACGAACGCAGTGAAGTCGGCCATCTTGCGGGCGGGGCCGCCGAAGAACGCCGCAATGGTGGAGTCGTAACGCCACCCTTGCGCCATGATCGGCAACTCGATTTTGGCCGGGTCAGCTTTGCCTTGGAGGTAGACGGCACGGGCGAGGCCGATACCGATGAGCCCAGCGGCCACGGCGACCAGTGCCAGTGTGATTTTGAAACCAGTGGTTTCGCCCACGACGCGCATACCGCTGTGCTCAAGAACCGGCTCAAGCCACTTGTCGAGGAATTGGCTGGACTTCCAGAACGGCAAGTTGATCGCACCCCCGACAAGCGACAAGCCGGCCAATACCACCAGTGGGGCGGTCATCATCCAGTTGGATTCATGCGGGTGCAAATTTTTGATTTCGGCTGGCGCGTCAGCGGGGGCGTCGTGGCCCCATCGGGCTTTGCCAAAGAACACCATGAATACTTGGCGGCTCATGTAGAACGCCGTGAGCAGCGCCGTCAAAAGGCCAACAGCCCATAACACCGGTGACTTCTCCCAGGCGTTCAACAGAATTTCGTCCTTGGAGAAAAAGCCTGCGAAGGGGGGCACCCCGGCAATGGCGAGCCAGCCCAAAATAAATGTGATAGCAGTGATGGGCATGATCTTGCGCAGCGCGCCCATGCGACGCATGTCTTGCTCGTCGTGCATGCCGTGGATCACTGAACCAGAGCCGAGGAACATGTTGGCTTTGAAGAACGCGTGGGTAACCATATGGAAAATGGCGGCCACGTACGCCTTAGAACCAATGGCCAAAAACATGTAGCCAAGTTGGCTCACAGTCGAGTAGGCCAACACTTTTTTGATGTCGTTCTGCGCGACGGCGACCGTGGCCGCGAACAACGCGGTGGCTGCGCCCACGATGGCGATCAAAGTGAGCACCCACGGCGAGGCAACATTGATGATCGGCGAAACACGCACCATCAAATAGACGCCAGACGTCACCATGGTGGCAGCGTGTATGAGCGCGGAGACCGGTGTGGGGCCGGCCATTGCATCGGGCAGCCACACAAACAATGGCAACTGCGCCGACTTGCCGCATGCGCCCACGAAGAGCAACACCACGACTGCGGCAGCGGTGGTCTTTCCGAGCGTGCCAGCCTTCTCGAGGATTTCGTTGTACTGCAACGACCCCAGTTTCGAAAAGACGAGAAACATGGCAAGCATAAATCCGAAGTCGCCAATGCGGTTGGTGACAAAGGCTTTCTTGCCCGCCGAGGCGTTGGCATCTTTGCTGAACCAGAACGATATGAGCAGGTACGAACACGTGCCCACGCCTTCCCAGCCCAGGAATGTGGTGAGCAAGGAATCGCCGAGCACCAGCATCAACATCGAGAACACGAACAGGTTCAGGTAGATGAAGAATTTCGAAAATTTCGGATCGCCGTGCATGTAGCCGACCGAATAGATGTGGATGAGGGCACCGATTCCGGTGACGAACAACACCATGGTCATCGAGAGCGGATCGACCAAAAAACCGGCCGACACGTGCAACCCGCCCGAGGGCAGCCACGTGAAAAGCGTCTGCGTGAAGTGGCGCGATTCGACTGGTTTGTTCATCAGGCCGATAAACACGACGACGCCAAACACGAATGACAGACCGCACATCGCGGCGGCAAACCACCCAGCGCGTGGTTCACCCAAAAGACGACCGAACACCACCAACGTCAGGAAGCCCAAGAGCGGCAGCGCTGGAATGAGCCAGACCAAATTCAACATACGGCTAGCCCTTCAATTCCGACATGTCATCGGCGGTGGCGCCGGGGCGGCGGCGCAAAATGGCGACGATGATGCCGAGGCCCACGACCACTTCTGCGGCGGCGACCACGAGCACGAAGAATACCGAGAGTTGGCCACTCACATCGTTGAGGGCCTTGGAGAATGTGACGAAGGTGAGGTTGACAGCGTTGAGCATCAACTCGACACTCATAAACATCACCAGCGGATTGCGGCGAACCAGCACGCCGGTGGCGCCAATGCCAAACAGCACAGCGGCGAGCACGAGGTACCAACTTTTGGTAACGACGAGAGTGGCGATCATCATGCAGCCTTGCCAGAAGTGGCGTCGCGCTTGGGTTTGCGACTCAAGACCACAGCCCCGACGACAGAAATCACCAGCAACACGGATGTCAACTCGAAGGCGAACACGCCGTCGGTGAACAGCGCCCTGGCCAACACTTCGATATTGGTATCAGACGTTTGGCGCAACGCTCCGCTCGTACTCGATGCCCCAATCGCGCCAGAGTGGGCAACAACGGCGGCAATCAACAGCGCAATCAACCCGGCCACCACGACGCCGGCGAACGGCCGTTGGCCGCCGATCGGTTCGGTTCGCAACTGCTCGGCTTGATCAACACCCAGCAACATGATCACGAACAGGAACAACACGACAATCGCTCCGGCGTACACGATGACTTGCACCGCGGCCAGAAATTGAGCGTCTTGTTGGAGGAAGAGAACAGCGATGCCAAATAGCGTCATGACCAGCATGAGGGCGGAGTGCACGGGGTTTTTGGCCACGATCACACCAATCGCTCCCGACAGAATTATGGCGGCCGTGAGCACAAATACCGCGAGTTCAACGGACATCAGTGATGACCTCCCGGTCCGTGTGAGTCAGTCCCGTGCCCGGCACTCGCCGCTTTGGCGATTGCGGCTGCCCGAGCGTCGCGCAGCTCATTGGCCGCTGCTTCAGCCGGTTGGCCGGCTTCGGGTGCCCGCACGCCGTAGCCCAATTCGCCCGACCAGCCGACCTGCCCGGAGTACGCGGCATTGCCACTCGACGATGTAGCTCGCATCCACGCAGACGTGTGTACGTCTTCGCCTTCGCGCCAGTCTTCCCAGGGAAGTTGTTGCGGTTTACCATCGTCGCCGACGACCAATTCTGCCTTGGTGTAGATGGCGTCTTGGCGGTTGAGGAACGAGAATTCAAACAGCTTGGACTCGGTGATGGCCTCGGTCGGGCAGGCCTCGACACACAGGTCACAGTGAATGCAACGCAAGTAGTTGATTTCGTACACGAATCCGAATCGTTCCCCTGGCGACGTGGGGTTGACGGGATCATTGTCGGCGCCTCGCACGTAGATGCATTTCGCTGGACACACGCCAGCGCACAACTCGCACCCTATGCATTTTTCCATGCCGTCTTCGTAACGGTTCAGCACATGGCGCCCGTGTAGCCGTTCTGTTTTGACACGCTTTTCTTCGGGGTATTGGACCGTGACGACAGCACCGGTGGCGGTGTTTTTAAACAGCTTCGAGAAGGTGACGGCAAACCCTTGGAGGTAACCCACTATTTGACCTCCATCAATTCACGATTGGCTTTGCTCTTACTGATCGCCGCGCTCAACAGCGTGTAACACGCAACCAACGAGACCAGACAAATGCCGATGACGAGTGGCAAGTTCCACTTTTCATTTTTTGCTAGCCGCACGGCGCTCATCAGCAAGAGCCACGCCAGCGACAACGGAATGAGTGCTTTCCAGCCGAAGTCCATGAGCTGGTCGTAACGCAGCCGAGGCAGGGTGCCGCGGAACCAGACGAACGTAAACAGGAACACGAACAGTTTCAGGAAGAACCAGAACATACCGAGTAGCCAGCCAGGGCCGGGGATGTGGAAGATCTCTTGTGGACCACCCAAGAACAGAGTCACGATGATCGCCGACATAGTGACCGTGTTCATGAATTCCGATAGGAAGAACAGCGCAAATCGAATCGAGGAATATTCGGTATTAAATCCACCGACGAGCTCTTGCTCGGCTTCAACCAAGTCGAATGGTGGCCGGTTCGTTTCTGCGGTGCCGGCGATGAGGAAGATGAAGAACGGAATGAAACCGGTTTCCACAATGTTCCAGTTGCGCACCGACGACTGCCCCAACACGATGCCGTGGGTACTCAATGTGCCCGACACCAACACAACCGTGAGCACCGACAAGCCAAGCGCTGCCTCATACGAAACCATTTGGGCAGAGGCCCGAACTGATCCCAGAAGCGGGTACTTGGAGCCCGACGACCAGCCCGCCAACATGATGCCGTAAACCGCAATGCCCGACATGGCCAAGATGAACAACACGCCGATAGGTGGGTCGGCGAGTTGCAAGAACGTGTGATGGGTGAACATCTTCACGACGCCGGCCTTCTTGGTGAAGTCGCCGCCGACTGGTATCACGGCGAAGGTCAAGAAAGCGGGGACCAAACTCAGGTACGGCGCCAGCTGGAACACTTTGCGATCGGCCTTGTCAGGAATCAAGTCTTCTTTGAAGAACAATTTGATGCCGTCAGCCAACGTTTGCAGGAGACCCCACGGCCCCGCTCGGTTGGGCCCGACGCGATTTTGCATGTCGGAAATCACCTTGCGTTCGAACCACACCATGAACATCACAGCGACCATCAAAAACGCAAACGTCACGACAACTTTGAGAAGGACAATCAACACCACCCAGAGGTCGATGTGCCCAGCGAGCATTGGATCTGCGCCCATTAACTAATCGTTTCTAGTCTGATGTCGATGGTCGCGCTGGCGGCATCGATGAGATCGGCGGCGGCCACATTTGGTTGATTGAACGCCATGTACACACTGCCTCGGGGCACTGCGTCGTTCTTGATCACTTCCACGACGAGCGATGTGCGGCTTGATGTTGCCCGCACCCGGCCGCCAGATTTGACGCCCAACTGATCGAAATCGTGCGAGCCCAACTGCATTGTGGCACCCCGATTCAGACTTACCATGCTGGTCGCGTTGGTGAGGGCGACGCCCGCGTCATACAGCTCACGGCCCACAACCAAACGCAAGCTAAATGCGTCTTGTGGAGCTGGCCGGCTAGCTACCGAACCGCCGCCAAAAGCCACTCGAATTTCAGTGGGCTCAACATCTTCTACGGTCTCAGCAACGTCGTGACTACCATCGGTTTCGCTAGCGATAGCCGACTCGGCGGTCGAGGAGCCGATCGACAACACAACTTCCGGCAACGGCAGCAACACGCCGTCGGCGGCGCCGGGAGCATGGAAGGCAGCTTGGGAACACCCGGCGAAGTACGTCGAGTCCTGCGACAGGCGAGCCCATACATCGGCGGTGGATTCGATGCCGAGGTCGCCGCCCAAGCGCCACGCCAATTCCGACGCGATCATCCAATCGGCGCGGCACGTGCCCGGGCCGGTGACTTTTTGGGCCAGCGTGCTGACACGGCCTTCGACGTTGGTGGTGGTGCCCGACTTTTCGGCGAAAGCCGAAGCCGGCAAAACCACTGCGGCGTTAGCGTTCGACGCGTTCGGGTGCGTGTCAATTGAAATGACGGTGCCGGCTCCAGCCAAGCCTCGTCGAGCAAGGTCGCTATCGGGGAAGTCGCTCAACGGATCAGCGCCCAGCAGCACCAGGCAGGCAATCTTGCCTTCGGTGGCGGCCTGCAGAATGCCGTGTGTGTCGAGACCATTCGGCCCACCAACACGATGGCCGGCAATCACGCCAGGCGTAAGGCCCATTTCCAGCGCGCCAAGGGTGTTGCCACGGCGAGCGATCGTGAGGAATTTCGTCGCGGACGACGCACTTGTAATCGCTGAAATTGATTCGGTAATCGCTGCGGCGGGTTCGGCCAAGTTGGTGCGGCCAACAATGGCCACCCTCGGCGCTCCGTTCAACAATCCGGCCGCCTTGGTGATTACGTCGGGTGACACCGAGACTTGGCCAGTAGTGGCTCGCCCCAAAATCGCTCGCACCACTTCGGCACCTTCGCCAGGCCGATGTTGCACCGACACCGCAGCCAGGCTCGACAGGCCAGTGGCCTTCGGTGTGACTTCCACAATCTTGAGACCCTTGTTCATTACGGCATCGCGCAGGCGAATGAAGAGCACTGGGAGTTCCTCTTTGAGGTCCGGCGCTACAACGAGCAACACGCCGGCGGCGCAGGCTTCGTCGATGGTGGCACGGGGCAAACCGAGTAGCGCGTCGGCGCTGACCCCGTCGCCAAGTTGAGCATCCACGTTGCCTGTGCCAATGATGCCTTTGGCCAATGTGGCCCAGGCGTAGGCATCCTCGTTGGTACCGTTCGCTCCGCCAATGAAGGCAATGGACTGCGTACCGTTGCGATCAATGGCTGCTCTGATAGCGCCGGTTGCCGCGTCAAGCGCTTGGGACCACGACGTTGCCTGGCCATTGATCAGCGGTGTGGTCAAACGATTTTCGGAATTAACTGCCTCAAAACCGAAGCGGCCTTTGTCGCACAACCAGCCCCAATTCACCGGATCAGAATCGACGCCCTGATACCGCAACAATTCGTTGCGACTGGATTGCACCGTGATGCGGCAACCCATTGAGCAGGAGGTGCAGGTGGATTCGGTTTGCTCCAAATCCCACGGACGAGCCTTGAATCGGTAGGGCTTCGCGGTCAGTGCGCCCACGGGGCAGATCTGCACAACGTTGCCAGAGAAGTACGACGCGAACGGCTCGTCGGGGAACGTCATCACTTGCGTGTTATTGCCGCGTTCAGTGAATTGAATCAGCGCGTCGCCAGCTACCTCTGAGGCGAAGCGCGTGCAGCGGTCGCACAGAATGCATCGTTCGCGATCCAGGTACACCAAGTCGCTGATCGGAATGGGCTTTTCGTAATGGCGCTTCTCTTCGACCATGCGGCTTTCGCCGGGGCCGTACGCCACAGTCTGATCTTGCAGCGGGCACTCGCCGCCTTTGTCGCACACGGGACAATCCAGCGGATGGTTGATGAGCAGAAATTCGAGCATACCGTCTTGCGCTTTTTTGACGGTCTCGCTTTTGGTATCGACCGTCATACCCGGGGCTACCGGGATCATGCAGCTGGGTTGCAAAGCCGGGCCGCGGCCGGTATCGATATCGACGAGACACATGCGGCACATACCGACGGGTTCCATACGGGAGTGATAGCAAAAGTGAGGAATTTCCACGCCTACCCGTTTGGCGGCGGCGATGACCAACTCGCCAGGTTTTGCCTCAACCGACATACCGTCGACGACCACTGTGATAGTGGATTTTGCGGGCGCTTCAACAGCTTGTGTGTCAGACATTGGCGGGCTCCGAGGTCACGGTGAGCGGGCCGACAAAGGCCGAGCCACGTGGCTTCACTTTGAGTTCGACGCTGCCACCAACGTACTTGGCGAACTCATCAGGAAAGCGCATGACGGCCGACGCAATAGGCGTGGTGGCCGATTGGCCAAGCGGGCAAATGGTCGTTTGTTTCGGCGGCCACGCCAAGCCCACCGATATGTTGTCGCTCACGTCCATCAACAAACGCACGTCTTCTGGGCGACCGTGGCCGGCCAGAATACGTTCCATAATTTTTTCAAGCCAGGTCGTCCCTTCACGGCACGGCGTACATTTGCCACAACTTTCGCGGGCAAAAAATCGCACGAGGCGCAGGGCCGCTTTAACCATGTCGGTTGTTTCGTCCATGACCACAATGGCTCCAGAGCCCAGCATCGAGCCAGCCTGATCAATGGTTGGTTTACACAGCGGTAGGTCGACGTGCTCTTCGTAAAACCAGGGTGCCGAGGCGCCGCCAGGAATGAACGCTTTGAGCTTGTTGCCGTTGCGTATGCCGTGGCCGTATTCCGGCTTTTCGAACAGATCCCGAAACGTCGTAACGCCCAGTTCGACTTCGTAGACGCCGGGCTTATTGACGTGGCCAGACAACGCAAATAGACGAGTCCCGGTAGATTTGCCGTTGCCCAATTCGGCGAACTTCGCGCCGCCATTGTTGATGATCCACGGCAGGTTGGCCATGGTCTCCACGTTATTGACGATCGTGGGTTGCATGTACAGGCCCTTGGCGGCAGGGAAGTACGGCGGCTTCAACCGGGGCATGCCTCGGTTGCCTTCCAGCGATTCGATGAGCGCGGTTTCTTCGCCCACGATGTAAGCGCCCGCGCCCCAGTGCAGCACGACGTCGACCGAGAAGTCGCTGCCGCACACGCGATGCCCGGCAAACCCGGCGGCGTATGCCTCATTCAGCGCGGCGGCGACCCGCTCTTGGGCGTGGGCCATCTCGCCGCGAATGTAGATAAACGCTTGCGCGGCGTTGATGGCGTA
>JAYWAI010000487.1:0-3110 GCA_043782545.1 Acidimicrobiia bacterium | reverse complement strand
ACGACGCATGTCAAGGCGGCTGTATGGCGGCCAAGTTTTTCACGGGTATTCCACTCGATGGGCCCGACCCAGAATGCGTCTACGGCCACGGTGAATTGGCCATGGCTGCCGCATCGCCTCGGCCCGTGGTGGGCAGCGATCACACTCGCCCTGGCACCATCATTGGGGTGGCCACACCAGTGCCGGTGATCCTCGGGCGCAAGTCGCGCTGACGCGTTCTATGAGTTTGTTGACGCCGATTCAGCTCGGCGGCCGGGCGGCAAAAAATCGGGTGATGTTCGGCCCACACGAAACCAATTTGGGCCGTGATCGTGCCATCTCTGATCGTCACGTGGCCTACTACGAGCGCCGGGCTGCCGGCGGCTGCGGGATCGTTGTCACCGAGGAAGCCTCGGTGCACGTCAGCGATTGGCCCTACGAACGGGCACCATTTTCTGGAGATTGCTTTGAGGGGTGGCGACTCGTTGCCAACGCAGTGCATTCGCAGGGAGCGCTGGCGATTGCCGCTCTGGGACACGCGGGCGGCCAAGGCTCATCGGCCTACAGCCAACGTGAATTATGGGCACCGAGCCGGGTGCCTGACGTCAATTCGCGTGAAGTTCCCAAATGGATGGAGACCGTCGACATAGCGGCGGTCGTCGAGGGCTTCGCGGCGGCGGCGGCGCTTGCTCGAAGCGCCGGGCTCGATGGTGTGGAAATCAACGCCGGGCAATTCAGTTTGATTCGCCAATTTCTCAGCGGGCTTACCAATCATCGTGGCGACGAATGGGGGAGCGACCGCTTGCTGTTCGCTCGCTCCGTGCTGCGTGCTGTTCGGGAGACGCTCGGTGATGATCTCGTGGTGGGTTTGCGCCTGTCGTGCGACGAGCTGGCTCCATGGGCTGGCATCGTGCCCGATGCCGCAGCCGACATTGCGGTGACACTTTGTGAAGCCGTGCGTATCGACTACATCGCAGTCGTGCGAGGATCGATCTTTACCGCCTCGGCCACGAGGCCAGATATGCACACCGCGCCCGGCTTCAACATCGACCTGGCCCGCCAGGTTCGCGCCGCGGTCGCCGGTCGGGTTGTGACCTCTGGGCCCACCGCTGTCTCTGGGCCTACCGCAGCGGTGTTCGCTCAAGGCTCAATCGTGGATGTCGCCATGGCCGAAGCCGCGCTGGCGAGCGGCGCTTGTGATGGCGTTGAAATGACGAGAGCCCAGATCGCCGATGCTGATTTGGTTGCGAAATGGGCCACACCAGAACGCATCCGACCGTGCCTGTTGTGCAACCAAACCTGTCAAGTGCGCGATCCCCGAAACCCGCTCGTGACCTGTGTTGTCGACCCATCGAGTGGTCACGAGCTTGACGAACCACTCGTGATTGCCCGCGCTGCCCGGCCCCGTTCGGTTGCCGTCGTAGGCGGCGGCGTGGCCGGGCTCGAAGCCGCTCGAGTGGCCGCAATGGCCGGGCACACAGTCTCACTATTTGAGACATCGGTCTCGCTAGGTGGGATGGCCGTGACAGCGTCGAAAGCCTCCGGCCGGCATCGCCTGGCGCTCATTGCCCGATGGCTCGAAGCCGAATGTCGACTCTTCGGCGTTGCCCTCAACACATTGCACGGCGGCACCGTGCTCAACGCCGATGTGACCATCGACGCGAGGGGCTCCGTGGCCGGGCCGCTCGGTATCGCATCGACGGGTACCCCTGTGATCGACGCGGCGGCATGGCTGTCGCAGAGCACCGCACTCTCGATCGGCGCCGACGAACCTGTGGTGGTGCTCGACGGCATTGGCGGCCCAATCGGCGTGAGCATTGCCGAGACTCTCGCCCATGCCGGAGCCGTGGTGCATTTCGTGACCATCGACCAAGTGGCCGGCAACGAACTGGCCCGCACCGGCGATTTGGCACCCGCCAACGTACGCTTGCAACAACTCGGTGTGACCCGCCACTTGCGGTCAATCGCGCGGGCCGTCACGGTTGAGGGTGTCGAGATAGAGCACCGATTTTCTGGTAATCGCACCGTGATTCCGGCGTCGTTGGTGATCGATGCCAACCACCGGCTGCCGTCACCGTCGGCAACGGGAGCAACGGTGAGCATCGGCGACGCTGTCGCCCCCCGCACCATCCTGGAAGCGATCCTGGAAGGTCGCCGTGCCGCGACGTCGATCGCCGACATTGCGACGCCAACTCAACGAGCAAGCGTGATGTCGTGAGCGCCACCGGCCGGTATCGGTACCTCTTTAACCCGTTGCAGCTTGGCCCCATCACGCTCAAAAACCGTGTGGTGTTTTCGGCGCATCTCACTAACTACGCCGCCGACGGCTTGCCCACGCAGCAGCATGCGGCCTACTACGAAGCTCGGGCCAAAGGCGGGGCCGGGCTCATCATCACCGAAGAACACTCAACGCATCCCACCGATTGGCCATACGAAAAGCTCATTCACGGCTTCCATCGTGAAGTGATTCCCGGTTACCGAAAAATCACCGAATGCGTGCATCGCCACGGCACGCCGATTTTGGCGCAAATCAATCACAACGGCGGCCAGGCCTCATCGATGTACACCCGCCTGCCGGTGTGGGCACCCTCACCCGTGGCCGATCCGTTGTTTCGCGAAGTGCCCAAAGCGGTTGATCTGGCTGAGATTGCCGAGATCATCGACGGTTACCGATTGGTGGCCGAGCATTGCATCGAAGGCGGTTTCGACGGCATCGAATTGCAGTGCTCACACTCATCGATTGTGCGCGGTTTCTTGAGTCCGGCAACGAACAAACGCACCGACGACTACGGCGGGTCACTGGCTAATCGGGCGCGCCTATTGCTTCAAATCGTGGCCGCGGTTCGCAAGGCAATCGGGCCAGACAAGGCTCTCGGCGTTCGGCTGTGCGGCGATGAACTTATTGACGGCGGTACGACCATCGATGATGCAGTCGAGATCGCAAAACTTGTCGACGCCACCGGGCAGGTTGACTACCTCAACACGTCGATTGGTGTGGCGACGGCGAGCCTGTTCATGATTGAAGCGTCGATGCACATACCGCCCGGATACGCACTATTCATCCCGTCGGCGTTGCGGGCCGTGGTCGATATTCCGGTGATTGGTGTGGGACGTTTCAAAGATCCGCTGCA
>JAYWAI010000486.1:0-8204 GCA_043782545.1 Acidimicrobiia bacterium | reverse complement strand
CGTACACGCTGACTGCCAGCTTTGATACCGCCGGGCGCACGATGATGGGGCTCACTCCTCAGGCGTTTGCAGAGTTTCTTTCGGCGCTGGCCGTCCCACCAGTGGCCTTTGGAGCGAATTGCGGCGTGGGTTCCTCTGACACACTCTCGTCGATATTGCAGATGACCAACGCCGTGCCATCGGCGACGGTGATCTCAAAAGCTAATGCGGGTATTCCTCGCGTTTCTGGTGACAAGGTGATCTACACGGGCAGCGAAGAGCTCATGCACAACTACGCCGGGCTGGCCATCGACTCTGGTGCCCGAATCATTGGGGGCTGCTGTGGCACGTCGCCCGCGCACCTAGCCGCTATGCGGCAAAGCCTTGATAGCCACACTCAAGGTGACCGTCCAACACTGGATCAAATCGTTGCCCAGACAGGCCCGTTGGTGGCCCCACCGCCGAGCGAAGAGACGCTTGCCAACGCTCGCGAGACTCGCCGCCGCCGTTAGCTGCGAGGCCCCCGGCCCGCATCGCAGTTTTACGAGAGCGTGGAGAATATTGCTTTGAGGTAACGGCCTTGCGCGAATCCAATCGGATGATCAAGCGCGTGGCCAGTAGATGTGACGTCGACGACGCGACGTGACGCGTCAATGATTCCCTTACGTACGGTTTCGTCGAACTGGTCAGCGGTGATGCGGGCGCTGCATGAAGCTTGCACCAAAATTCCTCCTGGAGTCACCAGTTTTGACGCCGTTTCGGCGAGGCGTCGATAGGCCCGAAGCGCGCCAGGCACTTGTGTTTGCCGGTTGGCAAAACTGGGCGGATCCACGATCACGATGTCGAATTGTCGCTGACGGCTCACCAGGTTGACGAGACTGTCGACGGCATCGCCAACGGTTGCGGTGTGTTGGCATGTGGCATTGGTGGGCAGGTTGTGTGCGATGTTGCGGCCGCCGGCCTCGATCGCCCAATGGCTCAGGTCGACACGATGTACTGAGGTTGCGCCGCCTGCTGCGCTGTAGACAGTGAACCCGCCGGTGCAACAAAACACGTCGAGCACGGTCTTGCCCATCGCGAGGCTTCGCACATGGCCGCGATTGTCACGCTGGTCCAGAAAGTGACCGGTCTTTTGACCGTCGACGACATTGGCTTCGAATTGCAATCCGTTCTCGAGAAACGTGATGGTGTTGTTCTCTAGCTCGCCGATGAGCACCGTGCCTGGGGGCGGAAATGAGGGATCGGTGATCGACCGGGACGTCCGAAAGACTAGGGCGCTCGGTTGAAATACGGCAGCGATTGCATCCATGAGATTGGCGAGGTGCGGCGCCCACGCATTGGAGTAGAGCTTCAGCACATACGTGTCGTCGTATCGATCCAAAATGACGCCGGGAAGCCCATCGTTTTCGCCATGAATACAGCGGTACCCGGTGGTGGTCAAAGAGGATTTGAGGGTCGCTCGTACGGCCTTGGCGCGAGCGCACATATCGTGAAACCATTGCGCATCAATGGTTTGCGGCGATCCACGGTGTAATAATTTGATGCGAATGGCTGAATCCGGGTCGTAGAGTCCAATGGCGGCGAACTTTCGTTGGTCGTCAAAAATCACGGCTAAATCGCCTGGTTCACCGTCGGTGTTGATCGAGGTGATGGCATCGGCATAGACCCATGGGTGGCCGCGGCGCACGTGGCGAAGTGCTTCAGGGGTGATGCGGACGGCCAGTCGCTTTGGCGGCCGGGAGAGCATGCCCCAAAGGTTACCGGTACGAGCTCACGCCGGGTGTGGTGAGCAACTGGCCTGCGGCCGTCATAACGGCAACGTCGTACTCGGGGTGCTGTGTGACCCACGTGATTCCGTGGGGGCCAGTGGTCCAGACCACCTTGGCGCAGGCGTCGGCAAACCAGAGCTCGGGCCCCATGACGGTCGCGCTCACGTAATCGGCGGGGCCCGCGTTGCCCCACAAGTGATTGCCTCGTTCGTAGATTGCCGTGGTGGCCACGCACAACGCGGGGGCTTCAAGCACCAGGGCGACCGCTTGGGCGTCAAAGGGGTGGCGCACGCCAATGCTCCACGGCCGGCCAGGGCAGCTTCCGCCGTGGCAGGCCACATCGCCGCCCGCATTGATGCACCAGTGATGAATGTCGGCGGCTAGTAGTAACTCGCCAACGGTGTCGACCGACCAGCCCTTCACCACGCCAGCTGGGTCGAGCGCAACGCGGCCGCCCACGGGCCGGTGATCAAAGGCGCCCTGCGTGTCGGTGCGCAGTTTCTCGCACCGAGCCAACACCTCGCGTACCTCGGGGTCGCAGGCCTCGAGAGCGAGTTCTCCGCACCCCAATCGTGAAATGACGCTCTGGGGCCGAAATGTCGAATAGACATCTTCGATTCTGGCAAATTCGGCAAAACATTGGTCGAGGATGTGGTCAAGTTCGACGGGGTTGCGGTCGTCGCGAATATCGATGCCGATGACGGTTCCCATGTGGGGCTCGTGACGTCGTACGCCGGGCAGTGGCGGGGCAGTGTTGGGCAACATAGGTGCGTCAGACGTGAGCGAGGTCGAGTGCTGATTGCAGCGACTCGGCGTAGCTGGCACTGGTGTACGTGGCTCCCGAAACAGTGTCAATACTGGCGCTCTGGGCCGCGATGGCTTCTGATCGCAAGATGGGCAAACTCATATCGCTGATACGAGCGCTGCGACGGTGCTCGGTGGGGTATTGCAACGCTTGCACGTCAACGAGTTTTCCGTTTTCGATGGTGATTTCGACTTGCACGGGGCCGAATTCGTTGTAGGCCACAGAACCGGTAAACGTGCGAGATCCTGTGCCCGCTCGTGGTGTGGAGGATGACGTCGGTGACGGGGACTTTGCCCCAGGATTTGGGGCGGTAACTGGCGCCGGTACTGTAGGCGCAGTCGGGTCGACAGCAGGCACATTGGGATCGACCGCCGAAGTGACCGGTAGCGTCGACTCGGCGGATTTTGCCGTAGCCGTTGCCTTGCTCGCCACTCTTTTTGTGGCAATTTTTTGCCCTTCTGGCGCGGCTTTGAATTGACTGAGCAATCCAATACCGGCGACCGTGGCCAGAAGTGCGGGTGCGGCTCTACGCATACAAGTTCCTCAATAGTCGAATCGTTCGCTGTGAATTTGTTTCGCAGGTACTCCGCAGCGTTCGAGTGCTCGTTGCGCAGAAGCCATCATCGAAACGGGGCCACACAGGTAGACATCTCGGTGCGCTATGTCGGGAAATCGTTCGACAAGTCGTGCGGGATGAAAGGGATCTTGGTTGGCGCGATTGGGTCGCCGACCCACAAGAAACGTCACGCTGAATCCTCGTGTGGCGGCGATTCGGTCAAGTTCGGCGCGAAATACGACGTCAGATTCAGCGCGTGCTCGATACAGCAATGCCACGTCGCCTGGGCCGCCCGGGGTCTGCTCGAAGAGCGCTCGCAACGGCGTTATGCCGACGCCGCCGGCGATGAGAAGGGCTTTGGGTTTGGTGCGTCGGGTGCTGGTGAGTGCGCCATATGGCCCTTCCAGAAACACGCGCGTACCGGGTTTCAAACCTTGAAATTCCGCCGTGTGATCGCCGAGTTCTTTGATCGTAAATCGGAGGCGCTTGGTGTTGGGTGCTGCCGACAACGAGAACGGGTGACCATGCCACCAGTGCCGTGCGGTGAGCACGCGCACAATGAAATATTGGCCGGCTTCTGCGTGCAGAGCTTCGAGGCGATTGCCCGTGACCCAAATGGATACGACGCCGCCTGTTTCGGCCACAACATTTTCGATGCGCCACGAATGGCGCACCCACATGGCAACCGGAGTCACGAAGCGCCAGGCAAACATGCACACAATGGCGAATCCATACAGAGTCGCCCACCACACCCGGGCGACCGGGTCATCCGCAAAATCGGTACCCACCGCGAACTGGTGCGCGAACGTCAGCGCAATCGCGACATAGGCATAGAGGTGCACGAAAAACCACGTCTCGTACGACAGTTTTTTCCGAGCTCGTTTTACCGATGTGAACGCCACGCCGAAAAACATGGCCAGCCCGACCGTGGCCATGAGCACGTCGGGGTAGTGACGAATGAAACGCCACGATTCGCCAAACACGCTGCGATGTTCGCTGAGCGCATATCCGTAGGTGGTGGCCACCACGTGACCGACGAGTAGCCATACGCTGGCGAACCCGACCCACTTGTGCCAGCGAACCAGTGTGTCTTGACCGTAGCGACGCTCGAGCCACGGCGCTCGTGACATCAAAATGAGTTGGCCTAACACGGCGATTGTGCCGTAGAGCGCGCTGAGTTGGCCGACCCCGGTGAGGATCCCGCTGAGCGAGTCGAGCGAATCGATGCCGCCGTGACGAGCCCACATTGCCGTTGTCACGAATTGCACGACGACGACGGCCGTTAAGAGGTCCGAGCGCAGGATCGGCCACTGTCGGGGGCGATGCAAGTGCCGTACCGAGCGTTGTGTCGCCTTCAATCCAGTGCTGTTCACCGGGGTCGGCACTTCGGCCAGCGACGTTGTCACCTCACCAGTATGAAGCGCACGACGTGAGGGTTGTTATCGAGCGCGGTAAGAAATTCGTAAGTGAATGTGTTTTACTTCGTTGGTGCGAGGTTGAATTCCGTCAAGATTTTGACGAGCGCGTCTTCGATGACGTACTTCTGACCGTCGTCTACACCGTTGAGCAGCAAGGAAAACGTGATGATGGGATCCTTGGAATTGGTGGGCGGATCCACGAAACCGACGAGCCCGGCCACGTTGGGAATGGAGCCGGTTTTGGCCCGCAAGCGACCCGCAGCGGCCGTCTTCACATAGCGCTTCGATAGCGTTCCCGATTCGCCGGCGACGGCGAGGCCATGAGTGCCAATTTCGCCTCGGCGACCAATGGCATGCATGGTGCTGGTGAGAGCGTTGCAGGTGGCACGGTTGGCCCGGTCGAGGCCGGAACTGTCGATCAATTTGACGCCCGATGTGTCGAATCCCTGTGCCGCCAACGTCTTGACAACCGAGGCGGCACCTGACTCGATTGATGCTGGGCCAAAGCTCGCGGCATCGATGCTTTTGGCCAACATTTCTGCAGTGAGATTGTCGCTATTGCGCAGCATCTCGGACACTATGTCGAGCAGCGGTGGTGACTCGATGCTGGCGACTACGTGTGTGTCTTTGGGAGCGATACCGCTGATGGCATTTCCCCCGAAACTGACTCCCCGTTTTTCGAGCAACTTCTGCAATGTCTTTGCGGCATATGCAGGCGGGCTCTCGACGGCCGACCCGTCTTCAGTGAAGCTGTCATTGAGTACCAGTGCCGATAGCGGTCCAGTGCCGGTCGTCACGTCGTATTGAAAACCCCACGTGGCTCCGGAGCGGTCGTTGGCGAATTTTGATTCGTCGCCGATGAGTGTGCCGGTCACGTTTTTGATTCCGGCGGCCACGATGTTGTCGGCCAGTGTTTCGATTGAGGTGGCCAAAGCCGGTTGATGTTTGGCGGCCTTTTGGTATCCGACGGTTGACAACACGGGATCGCCGGAACCCACGAGGTACAGGTCGCCGGTGATCTTGCCGCCTTGCGCCGGAGCGGCGGCAACCACGTTGGTCACAAACTTGTAGGTGGGGCCGAACACGTTGAGCGCGGCTGTGCCGGTCAACACTTTTTCGGTGGATGCCGGGGCGAGAGATTTTGTTGCCCTGACCGATACGACACGAGTGTCGCCAACGTCGACAACGAGGCAGGCGCTTGTCGGCAACGTGTCCACGAATGCTGCCAAAGATGCGGCGAGGGGAGACCCGGTGTCACTCACGACCGTCTGCACATTGGCCACGGGCGCTACTGCCAACGTCGTCGTCGTTGACGGAGTGGTGTCGGTAGTCGTCGAACCTAGCGTGGTCGTGGTGGTGGGGCGACTCGTTGCGATGGTGGCAGCATTTGAGGATGATTTGCCGGTGAGTGCGAGCGTGGCTACCGCAGCCGTCGCTGGTGCCAAGACGAGGATCAACGCGAAGCGCACACGGTGATGTTTGCCGACGCGATTTGGTGATGGGTTTCGGGGAGTGTCAACCACGTTAAGCCTTGCGAGTGAGGGGGCGTTGCGCTGGGTAGATACCTTGATGCGGCGAGACCACGTATGCCACTCCGCAGGCAATGAGAAATAACGGTGCGGCTCCCGCTCCGAAGACTTCAATGCCCACAATAGTGAGTGCGATTGGCGTATTGGCGGCAGCGCCAAACACGGCGACGTATCCCAGGGCCGCAACCAGAACAGGTGAGATGCCCAGTGGACTGGCCAGCGCGGCCCCCAAGGTGGCCCCGATGCAAAACAGAGGAGTGACTTCGCCACCGGGATATCCGCTGCCGATAGTCACGGCGGTGAAGGCGAGTTTCCAAAGACACACCGCGAAAATAAGTCTCTCGCCACTCAGAGCCCGGCCGATGAGCGGCAGTGACAAACCGAGATAATCTCGTGTCCCGCTCATGATCATGAGAAGCACGACCAGGCTGCCCCCGACGAGCAATCGAAAGGGAGCAAAAGGTAGGCGTCCCACCGTCTTCTTCACGAGGTGGGTCAGACCCACAAATGCGCGAGCAGCGAGGCCAAAACACAAACCGGCGACGGCAACTTTTGCTCCCAATGCCATGGTGATGTGGATGTGCGGTAGCGCGGCCACGAGGGCGTGGTGGTACCCCAAGCCCCGCACGATCATGTCGCCAACGAGCGAAGCAGTGATGGCGGGGAGCAACAGTTCCACGTGCATGCCGCCCACGAATGGAGCTTCGAGAGCAAATACCGCGCCGCCGACGGGAACACCGAAAATCGCCCCGAACCCTCCCGCAAATGACGCCACGATGGCTGTTCGGCGGTGTTCGGCGTTCAAGCGAAAGAGTCGGGCGATGCCATCGGACACGCTGGCTGTCATTTGTAAGGCGGCGCCCTCGCGCCCGCCAGACCCGCCGAACAGATGTGTGATCACGCCACCGGCGAACACCAACGGCGCCATGCGACGGGGGACACCCCCAGAAAAATCGTGGACTTCGGTCCACAACAACTCGTTGCCCCGGGCGGCCCGGCCCCCAAACGTGCGGTAGATCAGACCGACGAAAATACCGGCGATCGGCAGCAGCCACACGAGACCGCCGTGGCTCACGCGCGTGCGCGTCGCCCAATCCAGAGCGCGCAAAAAGGCGAACGACAACACGCCAGCGATGCTGCCAACGACCGTACCGATGGCGACGTGCATCGGCACGTGCGCTATGCCCATGGCGGCGCGGCCGCGGTTGCGCAACAGCTGCGTTAGCTTTCGCCGAGCCACGACGGCGCTTGGGTCAACAGGTTCAGACTCACGTCCATACAACGATCGAGCGTGTCACACAATTGTTCTTCGCCCATCACCACTCTGGCGAGTGAAATTTCGATACGGGCCACGATGCTGAGCGTGCGCTCGCTGGCATCCGTCACATTGGGATACGAGTCAATGGCGGAAACTTCCACGGGGAATTCCGCTCCACCGATGCCGGCCAGTTCGGTAGCCAACACCAACAGGTCGGGCCCGTAGGGCAGCGGTGGCATAGCCCAGGTGAAGGTGAGCGGGAGCTTGAAATTGTCGGGCGGTTCAGCGTCTTCGGGGAGCTCGGTCACTGCGTCTTCAAAGGCCAGCATCGTGCGGGGATCGAGCTCCAACGCTAGGTGGAGATCCAATGGCCCGGCGCACCCTTCTTCGGGGTGCAGGTCAACTTCGAAGGATTGGCGCATCGAATAGGTCTCGATGAAATGCCGTTCGTCGTGCACATGGAAACCGTGTTCCACGGCGTGATCCTTGAGGTCGGCAATAAAGCCGGCTACGTCGATAACTGCCACCTATACAGCCTGACACAGCCGATGGCTTGGTACCGTTACCCCGTGAAGTCGACTGAGGTGCTCGAAGTTTTGTACCTGGCCGCCGCGGCTGTTCGCGAAGCCCTCGACGAGGTCGACGACTGGGGTCTGTCGGGATTGCGGCACACTCAATATGCGCTTGATCTGGCCGCCGACGCCGCTGCGCTCAAGGTGTTGCACGGTGCCGGGTTTTCGGTGATGAGCGAAGAATCCGTCGACACCGGCGTCGGGGAAATTACCGTCGTATTAGACCCAGTCGATGGGTCAACCAATTGTTCGCGCAGCATCCCGTGGTACGCCACCAGCATGTGTGCTGTGGACGCCGAGGGACCATTGACCGCACTA
>JAYWAI010000485.1:0-8204 GCA_043782545.1 Acidimicrobiia bacterium | reverse complement strand
AACCACACGAAATGCAGGCGTCGGGGCTCCTGGCCAAATTCGAATCGGGCCCAGGTCGGCTACTGCTCGTTCAAGGAAACCTGGCTGACCAAACCCTCAACAAGGGACTCGAAAAACTGGGTTGGACGGTCGATCGTATTGTGGCGTATTCGACCACCCTGGTCACGCCGTCAGTCGACCAGTGCGCACGCATCGCCGGGGCTGACGCGGTGGCGTTGTACTCCCCATCGGCGGTAGCCGCGCTCATTGCATCCAACGCCACTATTCCTCGTGTGGTCGTGACGGTTGGCGCAACCACACTCGACGCGTGCCCACGGTCGTGGATCGTCGATCAAGCGCCGCTGCCCACCGACGAAAGCGTGGCTGCGCTACTGATCGGAAAACTCTCAGAGTGAGTTCTCGGTTCAAGGCAATCGTGTTCGATTTTGACGGAACTATTTTGGATACCGAACATGCTGAATTTCAGGGGCTCACGGATGTTTTCGAGTCGCACGGTGCATCAATATCCCACGACGACATAACCCCATTCATCGGCACGACGTCAGAAATTCCTTGGCCCGCCTTGTTGCGGTCACGCACCTTAAAGCCTTTCGACGAACAGAAAGTGCGAGACGCGAAAACGGCTGCGGTACGCCACCACATCAATTTGCTCACCCCGCGAGATGGCGTCCTAGAACTATTCGACGTTGCCAAGTCTCGCGGGATGACCCTCGGGATTGCCTCCAACGCGCCGCGATTATGGGTACACCATCACATTCGCCGGTTAGGCCTGGCGGCATATTTTGACGTCATGCTCGGGGTTGACGATGTCCCTGTCGGCAAGCCACATCCGCAGGTCTACCTAGATGTCTGCCAGCAACTTCGCGTCCCGCCGGAACATGCGCTGGCGATTGAAGACTCGCCAACTGGAGCAGCGGCAGCGCTAGCCGCTGGAATGACTTGCGTTGCGTGCCCTACCCCAGTCACTGCATCCGCTCGATTCGACGATCGTTGCCTGCGGGTCACCACCTTGATCGACGTTTGGATCAACGATCGGCACGAACTGCACCTGGGCACCCGGGACTCCTAGCATGGGGCCGTGACCAATATTTCGCATCGACCTCGCCGTTTGCGCACCACTGGCGCAATTCGAGAGCTCGTCGCCCAAACGCGACTACACCCCAGCGATCTCGTGGCGCCGCTGTTTGTCCGCGAAGGCATCTCTGAACCACGGCCGATCGCGTCGCTTCCCGGTGTCGTGCAACACACGGTGCCATCGTTGGTCGCCGAAGTTAGCGACCTCGCCAATCGCGGCGTGAAGTCAGTGATTTTATTCGGGATTCCGGCGTTGAAGGACCATCAAGGATCTCAGGCCTGGCATCCAGCAGGAATCGTGCAGCAGGCACTCACTGAACTGCGTTCAACATACGGCGACGACATCGTCCTCATGGCCGACCTTTGCCTGGACGAATACACAGATCATGGCCACTGTGGAGTGCTCACAGCCACCGGCGAGGTTGACAATGACCTCACGATTGAACTGTACGCCCGCGCCGCCTGTGCCCAGGCCGCTGCCGGTGCACATGTCGTGGCACCGAGTGGCATGATGGACGGGCAAGTCGCAGCGATCCGCGGCGCGCTCGATGCCGAGTCGTACGCCACCACCGCGATTTTGGCGTACTCAGCAAAGTACGCGTCGGCTCTCTACGGCCCATTTCGAGAAGCAGTTGACGTTCAAATCGCCGGCGGTGGGCACCGGAGGGGCTACCAACAGGACCCCCGAAATGCTCGGGAATCCCTTATAGAGGTGGCTCATGACATCGCCCAGGGCGCTGATATGGTCATGGTCAAGCCAGCATTGGCGTATCTCGACATCATTGCCGCCGTGCGCGCGTTCACGCACTTGCCCGTGGCCGCATATCACGTGTCGGGTGAGTACGCCATGATTAAAGCGGCTGCGGCCAACGGCTGGATAGACGGCGACGCTGTGGCGTTGGAACATTTGACGTCGATCAAGCGGGCCGGGGCCGACATAATCCTGACCTATCTTGCCAAAGAAATCGCCGAGGTACTTTTGTGATCTGCCACCCGACGCTGTGCCCAAACACCACTTGCGACACCAATGTTTGTCAGTCGAATTCGGCAATGTTTGCCCGAGCGCAACGCGCCATCCCGGGCGGGGTCAATTCCCCCGTGAGAGCCTTCAAAAGCGTCGGCGGCGAGCCGTACTTCGTGGCCCGCGCTCAGGGGCCATATGTCATAGACGTCGAGGGTCGCCAGCTCATCGACTATGTCCAAAGCTACGGCGCGATTGCTCTCGGTCACGCCCATCCCGCGATCGTGGAAGCAATTACGCTCGCCGCGACTGACGGAACCAGCTACGGCGCCCCCACGGTTCGCGAGGTGTTGCTCGCCGAGGCCATCCGAGACCGGCACCCATGCTGCGAGCGCGTCCGCCTGGTCAACTCAGGCACAGAGGCCACCATGACTGCGTTGCGCTTGGCGCGTGGCGCTACGGGACGATCCAAAGTCGTGAAGTTTGCTGGCAACTATCACGGTCACGGCGACGCCCTACTGGCGCAAGGAGGCAGCGGTATCGCTGTGCTCGGGCTGTCGGGATCGGCAGGCGTCACGAATGAAATGGTCGCCCAAACCATCGTGGCCCCCTACAACGTCGTACCGAAGCTCGACACCGACGTAGCGTGCGTATTCGTTGAAGCAGTCGCCGCCAATATGGGGCTCGTGAAACCCCTACCCGGGTTTTTGAACGGGCTGCGGGCCGAATGCGATCGCGTGGGCGCGCTGCTGATTTTTGACGAAGTGATCACCGGAATGCGCATTGGATTCGGTGGCGCCGAGGCCCGGTTTGGCGTGACCCCCGACCTTGCATGCTTTGGCAAAATCATTGGTGGCGGGGTCCCCGTTGGTGCTTTTGGCGGTCGAGCCGACCTCATGAACTACCTGGCGCCGATTGGTCCGGTGTACCAAGCTGGCACCCTATCGGGCAACCCGCTGGCTACCGCGGCTGGGCTGGTGGCTCTGAATATGCTCACTCCGGACGTCTATGACGAACTGGCCCGCCGAGCTCGTCATTTGGCTGATGGACTCAATCAAGCGCTCACCAACGCCGGCTTTTCCGTCATGACGCCCACCGTCGGGCCGCTGGTCGGTTTGCATTTCGGGACCACCGCGCCCATCGACTACGACACGGCCAAGACAACCAACGAACACTTCTACGCCACGTTCTTCCACGAACTCCTCGCTCAAGGCGTCGCCATTGCCCCTGGCGCGTACGAAGTCATGTTCCCCGGCTTAAGCCACACGGACGCGATTCTGGATGAAACACTCCACGCTGCATCTCGCGCCGCGATGGCGGCGGCAGCCAAACTGTGACAGGCGGCGTCACCTCGCCGGAGAGTACAGCCCAAGCATCTCTGACACGTCCCCAGCTAGGTGGTAGCTCTCGGCGGCATTGGGAAATGACTGATCCCGCACATCAGCCACGAATCGCTCCAGCGCCTCTACGCTGACGCGACCAACATCGCTGTAGCGGCGCACAAACTTTGGACACAAACGGTCCTCGATACCGAGTACATCGTGAAACACCAACACCTGGCCGTCGCAATCGACACCGGCTCCGATGCCAATCGTTGGAATCTCCAACGCGTTGGTCACCATTCTGGCAACCTCGTCGGGTACACCCTCGAGCACAATGGCAAAACAACCAGCTGCTTGAAGCGCTTTGGCCTCTTGCACCAGCGCCAGCGCGCTTTGGGCGTCACGTGCCTGGACCTTGAAACCACCCATCGCATTCACCGATTGTGGCGTGAGGCCGATATGGCCCATTACTGGGATTTCGGCATCTATCAGAGCGTGGATCATGGGAAGCCGTTTGCGACCACCCTCCAGCTTGACGCATTGGGCACCCGCCTTGATCAGCATCGCGGCATTGCGGACTGTTTCTTCCACCGAAACGTGATAGCTCATCCACGGCATATCACCCACGATCAACGATGTTGGCTTGGCACGTGACACGGCCGCTACATGGTGGGCCATGTCTGAGATGGTGACCTGAAGGGTGTCGTCGTATCCCAACACCACCATGGCGAGGGAATCGCCGACCAAAATCATTTCCGCTCCGGAGGATCCAACCATGCGGGCGCTCGGCGCGTCGTAGGCGGTGATCATCGTGAGCGGTCGACGCCCGTCGCGGACCTTGTGCCCTGAAATCGACGGTACCGTAACTCGTTTTGCGGGCAACTTGGTGGCCGACTGACATACCGCGGCGCGCTCGGTTGCCACTGTGACAGGTTGAATTGGAGACATGCTGACCCCTTGTTTGCTACGTCCAGCGGCTCGATTGCCTGCCAGCGATGTCCGCATCGTATACACGTCGCCGCTTTTTGTATAGGGCCAATTCAGATTTTTTTTGCCGACGCGGATTCATCCGCGGTTGCTCGTGCGGTAGGAGTTCGTCGACGACGGCCGTCAACAGGAAAAACTTCTCGCAGGTGATTCCATCGACATTCAGTACACACCTCAACGACGTAGCAGGCAAGCACCCCTGTGAGGCTCTTGGTGGCCTTCAAGAGCTCGCTTCGGCTCGTAATGACTTTGCCTTGAGCTGACAGGCCCGGTCCAAACAGGTAACTGACGTGCACGAGTGGAACGTCTGCACAGATCGGACACTGCGTTCGGGTCGGATCGCCACAATTCTTGGCCGTTCGCAGCAATTCTGGATGAGCATCACACACCTGGTCTTTAGCCAGACGACCCTTGCGGTATTCCGATATCAACGACGCCCTGGCCAACCGGTAGTCCACTCCACCTGAGCCGACGCCCCGAATTGCGTTCGGCCCAAATCCCATCGATAAAGGCTACCGGAACCGTCACATCAGACCTTCTGGCGGCGCCTCAATCCCATTTTCGACACCAGCCCGCAACAAACAATCCAAAAAGAGTTGCAAAGCGATATATCGCTTCGATAGATTGCTGCCGTGATTGATCTCGCCATCTTGGGTATTCTGCGTGATTGCGACCTACATGGGTATGAACTCAAGCGCCGAATTGGGGATCTACTCGGCACGAAGCACGCGGCCTCATGGGGAAGCCTGTACCCAGCATTGGCAAAATTGGAACTGCAGGGAGCCGTTAAGGCTGTAGAGATTTCAACGAACACCGGGGCGCCATCGATGCCAATGACCGGGTCACTTGGTGGCGAAGCGGCTGCGTTTGGTTCAATTCGTCGAGTCATTCGCGGCACCCGAGGTAAAAAGGTGTACTCCTTGACCACGGTTGGATGGCGACGCTTTCTGGACTTTCTCGCCGACCCACAGTCCGACGATCGCGAATTTCGACTCAAAGTGGCATTCAGCCGGCACCTCGAGCCCGACGCTCGCGCCGAACTTTTTCAGCGCCAGCTTGGAAGGCTCGCTACGATCGCCTCCGATCGCCACCGCTATCCAGCGATGTCGCCTGATCGGTACATCGAATCGTTACACACGCTCGAAACCCAGCTTCTGGAAACCGAAATTCGATGGTTGACCACACTCGCTGGCTCCGAAATCGAGACCATAGACACCCCGTCCACACCACTACTACAGGAGTTCACGTCATGACCAGATCCCCGGAGGGCAAAATACGCCTCGCAATCGCTGGCATCGGCAACTGCGCCAGTTCGCTTATTCAAGGTTTGGAGTTCTACAAGAATGCGAACCCGGCCGATCAGGTTCCCGGCCTCATGCACGTCGAAGTGGGCGGCTACCACATACGCGATATCGAGCTCGTGGCGGCGTTCGACGTCGATGCCAACAAAGTTGGCCTAGATGCGGCCAAAGCCATATTCGCGGCACCAAACAACACGATCAAATTTGCAGACGTGCCGGACCTCGGCGTGGAAGTACAGCGTGCCCCGACATTCGACGGGTTCGGCGAGTTCTATCGCCAAACCTGCGAAGAATCGCCGCTCGAACCAATCGACGTCACGCAAATTCTGCGCGACAGCCAAGCCGACGTGTTGGTGAGCTACTTGCCCGTCGGTAGCGAAATTGCTCAGAAGCATTACGCGCAGGCGTGTCTTGACGCCAAGGTCGCTTTCGTCAACGCCATCCCCGTGTTTATCGCGTCGGATCCCGAATGGGCCGAAAAGTTTCGGTTGGCGGGCGTGCCGATCGTCGGCGACGACATCAAGAGCCAAGTAGGTGCCACCATCGTGCATCGCACCCTGGCCCGCCTGTTTGAGGATCGAGGAACCACCATCGATCATACCTACCAGCTCAACTTTGGCGGGAATATGGATTTTATGAACATGCTCGAACGCAGCCGCTTGAAGTCAAAGAAGATCTCCAAAACTCAATCCGTTACCAGCCAAATCGATCAAGGCATCAGCGACAACGACGTCCACATCGGGCCGAGCGATCACGTGCCGTGGCTCGAAGATCGCAAATGGGCGTACATCCGCCTCGAAGGTCGCAATTTTGGTGATGTGCCCTTGACGGTCGAACTCAAACTCGAAGTTCACGACTCACCAAACTCGGCTGGCGTGATCATCGACGCGTTGCGTTGCGCCAAGTTGGCAATGGATCGCGGCGAAGGCGGCCCGGTAGTCGGCGCGTCGGCGTACTTTATGAAGTCGCCGGCCGTGCAATATCGCGACGATGCCGCTCGCGAACTCGTCGAGGCGTTCATCACACAACGCTAGATAGGGTCCACTTCACCGTCATTCGGGCCGGTGGGTACTCCACCAGATATCAAGTCGACGAAAGGCCTCCTCGGTACCGAGGGGGCCCTCGTCCATTCTGATCTCCAACAAGTGCGCCAGGGCTTGGCCAATCAAACGGCTCGGTCCAATGCCAAGATGGGCCATTACTGCCGCGCCATCAATATCGGGACGGATCGCGTCAAGTTCTTCCTGCTCGCGCAATTCGGCAATGCGTCGTTCCAAATCGTCCATTCGTCGCGACAACATTTCGGCCTTTTTAGGATTGCGCGTCGTGCAGTCACACCGTGTCAGTTCGTTGAGCTCCCCCAGTAACGATCCTGCATCTTTTACGTAACGCCGAACGGCAGCATCAGTCCACCCCATCGAATAGGTGTGAAATCTCAAATGCAGAAAGACGAGTTGGCTCACCTGCGCCACGTCATCAGTCGAGTACTTCAACGCCTTCATTCGATCGCGGGTCATGCGCGCGCCCACTACCTCATGATGATGAAACATGACGCCATTTGGCCCGAACGCCCGTGTGCGCGGTTTGGCCACATCGTGAAACAACGCCGCCAAACGCACGATCCGATGTGCATGATCTACGTTGCCGACTACCGCAATGGTGTGAGCGAGCACGTCCTTGTGACGATGGATTGGATCCTGTTCGAGCCGCATCGCTGGAAGCTCCGGTAGGAATTCATCGGCGAGATGCGTATCGACGATGAACCACAGGCCGTTGGATGGATCCTTGACCGTGATCAGTTTGTCGAGTTCATTTTGAATCCGTTCACGCGAGACGATTGACAATCGCTGAGCGTTTGCGCGAACCGCGTTGGTGAGCGCACTATCAGCCGTGAGCCCATATTTCGCAATGAATCGAGCCGCTCGCAACATCCTGAGTGGGTCATCATCGAAACTTTGATCGGGTGACCCCGGGGTCCGCAGGACTCGCTGAGCCAGGTCAATCGCTCCATCGTGTGGGTCAATCAATTCGGGAATCGCGCCGTTGGTACCAAACAGTTCTAAAGCCATGGCGTTGATGGTGAAGTCTCGGCGCGCCAGGTCGTTATCAATATGGGTGGCAAATGCCACATCGGGCTTGCGCGAATCCGGGTTGTAGGCCTCGCCCCGGTGGGTAGTGATCTCAAATTGGCGGCCCTGCTTGCGTGCTCCAATCGTGCCAAAGCGTTCGCCCTGAGCCCACACGGCGTCCGCCCAGCCCGAGACAATTTGTTTGATCTGGTCGGGACGAGCATTCGTGGTGAAATCAAAGTCGCCGGAAATCTCAGCGCCGAGCAGAAGGTCTCGGACGGTTCCTCCGACGAGATAGAGCTTGAATCCGTGCGCCATAAATAGGTCGGCAAGTTCATTGGTTTGTTTCAATATTGGAGTCAGTCGTTCAGGAACCACGCCTTGAGGGTAGTTGGCTACGACCTGTGCCTCTCGTTCGCATTTCGGCCAGGTAGTCTCTGACCGTGAAGCTGAGCCTCGACACAGCACCGGCCGTCACGGTCCTGCGCTA
>JAYWAI010000484.1:0-8234 GCA_043782545.1 Acidimicrobiia bacterium | reverse complement strand
CCGGGGCCGTGTTCGGGCAACGGTTGCCGGCCAATCGACGGGCAGCGGGATTCAGCGTTTTGCATGGTGGGCTTGCGGTGATGCAAGGGGTCGGTGCGGCAGTCGGCGGCACGTTGTCAGATGCGCTTGGTGTGCGTCAAGCCTGTTTTCTCGTCGTCGTCATAGCGGGTTCGATCGCCGTCGTCGGTGTGGTGTACGTGCCGCGGGATAATCGAGGTCGATTCGACCTTTCGCCGTTCACAAGCGAACCGTAGTGCCCCTCGGAGCGTCCTGGGCGAGAAGCTTTTCGACAATTTCGGCTGCAGTGACTGGTTTGGAAAAGTAGTAGCCCTGCACTTCGTCGCAGCCAAGCGACGTCACGTAGTTCAATTGCTCAACGGTCTCGACGCCTTCTGCAATGACCTTCAGTTTCAAGCTGTGGGCCATGGCGATCATGGCCGCCACGATCGGAGCTTCAGGCTTTTCGGGAGTGATAGCCATAATGAATGAGCGGTCGATTTTGAGTCTGTCGATGGGGAACTGCCCGAGACGAGCAAAACCTGAGTAGCCGGTGCCGAAGTCGTCGATGGCCAATTCGACGCCGAGCGTGCGAAATTCGTTCAGCTTCTTCAAGCTGTCGTCGGTTTCGCGATCGGTGACCCCCTCGGTGACTTCAAGCTCCAAACGACTCGGCGCCAAATTCCATCGTTTCAGCACATTCACCACGTAGTCGACGACATCGAGTTGCTTGAGATGACGCCCAGACAGATTGGCGGCTACACGCACCGGGGCGAGCCCCATCGAGTCCCACTCTTTGGCCTGCCGGCACGTTTCGTTGAGCACCCAGCGATCGATGTCGACGATCAGATCCGAGCGTTCGGCGAGCTCGATAAACGCATATGGGGCAAGGAATCCACGCTCGGGATGTTGCCAACGCACGAGCGCCTCGACGCCAATGATTCGGTTGCTGGCGAGATCTACTTGGGGTTGGTAAAGAACGCGAAGCTCGTCGTTGCGGACTGCCGCGTGCAATTCACCTTGTAGCCGCAAGTCCGAGTCCGCCTGAGCGTTCATGCCGGAGGAGAACAGAGTGGTGGTATTTCCGCCTTGATCCTTGCCTTTGTGCATGGCGACGTCAGCACACTTCAGTAGCTCATCGGTGTTGGTCCCGTCGAGGGGGCAGCGGGTCACTCCGAGGGTCGCAGTGATAAAAATTCGCTGGTTTGATACGACAAAGGGGGCCTTGATCGAGTTGGCGATTCGGCCAGTAACTTCGGCGATTTCGGCCTCGTTGGTGACGCCAGGGAAAATGAGAGTGAAGTCATCGGCGCCCAAACGGGCGAGCGTGTCGCCTGGCCCAAGAGCGGTGGTAAGGCGCTCAGAAATCTGCACCAGCAATTCATTTCCGGCGGAATGTCCAAGTGAGTCATTGACCTTCTTGAAATCGTCCAAATCGAATACCGCTACGGTGAACGGAGCGCCACCCGTTTGCGCGGTGCGGCCCATTTCGTTGACTCGTTCGTCGAAGTTTCGTTGGTTTGGGAGCCCCGTGAGGTCGTCGTGGTACGACTGGTGACGAACTTCTGCCACAAGGCGTGCGTTGTCAAGGGCAGTAGAGCCCACTGCACATAACACGTCGAGCACCTTGATGTCGTCGTTGGTAAATCCTTTGGTGTTGAGGCTCTGGGCTGCCACGAGCCATTCGCCCCCGCCGTTCGCAGCACTTATGCGTTGCCCGATCTGATTGGGTTGCGGCGGAACCAATGAAATTTCGACGGTTTCGCATTCGAGTAGTTGTCGGGCCGAATTGATCAGCGCGACCCTCACGGCTGCGTCGTCGATTGACGCATGGGTCGCCACTGATGCTCGGAAAAGGCCGTCAGCTCGCTCCCGATTCCGGCGCGCCTGTACGTGCGAATTCAGCACATACTGAATGAGGGCAACCGGCGCAATCGCCACGAGCGCCACGTAGCTTGAAACCCCTCCAGCAACCGCGGCCAAGATCCCCAGAGAAATGCCACCAGCCAAGGTAATGAGCCATGCCCCTGACCCGTCAAGCAACGATGCGGGGTGAAGCGGTTGAGTGAGAACCCGAATCGCAAATGAGAAAGCAACAGACGAGTATACCGATCCCGCGAAGATGCCAGCGGCCACGGCGAAGAGCGCGTGCGTGGTAAATGCCGCGTGAACGTCGACCGCCATGAGGGATGTAGCCACGGCTGCGATGCTGGCCATGCCGAGGTATTGGGCAACGTTGAAACAAGTCTTCGCGAATGACAACTTTCTGGCCGCGGAGCCAACGAGTACCCCGACCACCACAGAGACCAGTGCCCCCTGGGGCGGGACCCGGAGCAATCCATAGGTCAACAGAGCGAAGTCCAGTGTAAAGGAGACCTCAGTGTCGCCGTGCACGAAGAGCATGGGAAACCGATTTGAAATGGCACTCATACAGGCCAAAACCGCCACCACTGATAGCGCCCCGTACCCCAAATACCCAGATCGATGGTGGGCCCACCACGCGAGGCCAAGCCCGATGGCGAAGAGCACAAGAACGAACGGCCGAAAAGCCATTGTCTGCCACCATTTGCGGCGCGCGGCACCAACTGTCTCAGCGGTGCCCGAAGGCACGGAGGAGATGTGTTGAAGAGTCATAGAGCGCGGTGTTATCCGTTCGTGGGTAGAGCAAGAAATGAAAGTTCCTGCTTTCTACATCGGAGTGAACAAGGCAAAGTTGAGCGTTCGGGCACGTTGAAGGCCCGATTGGTGCCTAGCATCGAGCAGTGGCAACTCCGTATGTCGAAAAATTGAATGCGCCGGGTCCTTTAGACGGTGTTCGAGTGTTGGATTTCACTCGCGTGCTATCTGGGCCATCGTGCGGACGCGCTCTTGCCGATCTGGGTGCCGACGTCATCAAAATCGAACCGCCAGAGGGTGACGTGACCCGTTTTACGTTCCCGAAAATTGGCGGAATTACGACGTATCTTGCCCAACAGGCGGCCGGCAAACGAAACGTGTCGGTCGACTTGGCGACGGCTGATGGGCAGGAATTGGCGCGCCGATTGGTGGCCACGGCCGACGTCGTCCTGGAGAACTATCGGCCTGGCGTGATGAGTCGTCTCGGTCTTGGGTTCGACGAATTGCATCGATTGCACCCCCGTCTGATTATGGCTTCGATCAGTGGGTACGGCCAGACGGGTGTGTGGGCGCAACGTCGCGCCTACGCTCCGGTGATACAGGCCGAGATGGGCATGTTGATGTCCAACTCCACTTTGCTCAACGAGCCAGTGCGCCAAGACGCGCTGAGCCACGCCGATGTGTACGCCGGGCTCGAAGCAGCGATCGGCATCCTGAGCGCCCTGTACATGCGCGAGCGCACCAACACTGGTCAGCATGTCGATGTCAGCATGGCTGAATCGATGTTGTGGACGAACGAACATGCGGCCTGGTATCTCAGCGGCATTGACGTCACCGACAACGTGGCATCAATGTCGCCATGGGAGGCAATGGTGGCGCCGACCGGCAATGGCGTGTTAGTCACGATTGCTGGCGATATGGCGGCCGCGGGCACGTTCAATTTATGGCGAAACGCGCTAGGGGCGCCGCTGAGCGAGGACCTCCGATTTGCCGAGGTCACTGGCCGCATCGAGCATCGAGGCGCGATGCAGCAGGTGGTCAGCGATTGGCTACTTGGATGGACCGACCTATACGCGCTGGACAGATTTTTGGAGTCTCACGGTCTCGCCATGGGCGTCGTGCGCACGCTCGCCGATGTGGAGCACGAGGAGTGGGCCATTGAGCGCCACGCCTTTGTGACCGTCGGAAAACGCGATGGGTCGACGAACGAGTTCAAGGTTCCTCGAAGCCCGTGGCGTTTTAGCGAAGCGTCTTCGATGCCGGGAAATTTGGTGGCCTACCGCGGCGAACACAATCGAGAGTTGTGCGCAGAGCTTGGCTATACCGTCGACGAAATTGCGGCCTTGGAAACCAGCGGTGCGCTGTCGAGTCGGTTGCCTAAGACACCCTAAATTTGGGCCAGTGGCCGGGGTAGGGGCAAGATGTATGGGCAATTGGCCGGGCTTTACGCGTTTGCCAGTTCGAGCACTTTGAGTAGGGCTTGCTCGATCACTTCGGTCAAGGCCGGATGGATGTAGATCACATCGGTAGCCATTTGCTTAATGGTGTTTCCGAGGTGCATGCCTTGCACCAGGAGTTGCACCAGGGTGGCGGCCTGAGGTCCAATGATGTGGGCGCCCAGCAGCCACGTACCGGTTGGGTCAGCGATCAATTTCACGAAGCTGGTGGTGTCTTCCAGAGCCCACCCAAATGCCGTATTGCTGTATTCGTGGGTCACCACGATGTGAGGAGTTTCTGACGCGATGGCATCGAGTTCGGTGACGCCGACAGCACCAATTTGCGGATGGCTAAATACTGCGTGGGGTACGGGCTTCTTGTCGGGCACAATGTGGGGCGACTCGGGGTATAGCAGATTGTGTTGCACGATTTTGGCTTCCAGATTGGCCCAGTGTTTGAGCTGATGATGGCCCCGGATGTCGCCCAGCGCCCATACACCTGGCGCCGCCAGCAAGTGTTGATCTGTGACAACGTTGCCCTTCACGTCGAGAGAAACACCGGTGGATTCCACGCCAAGTTGTGCCCCGTTTGGCGTGCGTCCTGCCGCGATGAGCATCACATCCCCGTCGATAACGAGATGTTCATTAGGAGTTGCAACGCTTAGGGCAAATGCGCCATTGGCACGGGGCTCGACGCGCAGATTGTGCGCGTTCGTGACGACGTCGATGTGGCGGCTAGCCAGGTCGGTGAATCGGGCCGATATGTCGTGGTCTTCGGCCATGAGTAGGCGTCCCGAGCGGTTGACGATCGTCACATGAGAGCCGAATCCGGCGAATACGCCCGCCATTTCCGCAGCAATGAATCCGCCCCCGATGATGACGAGCCGTTGTGGCAATTCGGCGAGTCGCATGATGGTGTCTGACGTGTGCCATTCGACGGTGTCAAGCCCGGGAACGTCAGGTACGAAACTGCGGGCCCCGGCGGCCAACACGAAGCGATCGCCGGTAACGGTGGCGAGGTCGCGACCGGGGACGTCGACGGTGAGAGTTCTGTCGCCCACGAACCGTGCGTCGCCGTGAAATACCGTGACGTTCGCCAAGCTCTCGCGGTACCGTTCGCCGCCCGCGGCAATGGGGTCGATACGTCCAAAGACACGCTTCACGATCGAGGGCCAGTCGACCCTGTCGACAGTGGCATGAATCCCCAAGGGTGCGGCGTCGCGGGCGTCTTGGGCGATCTCGGCGGGCAATACGAACATCTTGGAGGGAATGCATCCCTTGTTGAGGCACGTGCCACCGAAGGTTTCGCGTTCGATGATGGCAATACGCCACGAATCCATGGCGGGACTGATGATGCTGTTGCCGCTGCCGGCACCGATGATCACGAGATCGAAATGTTCAGTTGTCACTACTAGTGGGCCCTTTGATTTGGTTGAAGAGTTTTTGTTGAAGAGTTAACGCCCGGAGCTGCCAAAGCCGCCGATGCCGCGATCGGAGTCGCCGAGTGTTGATACGAAATTAAGGTTCACCGTCTCAACTTTCTGGATGACAAGTTGTGCGATTCGATCGCCGCGATGCACCTGGTATGGCGAGTTGGGGTCGGTATTGAGCAGTATGACTTTGAGTTCGTCGCGGTATCCCCCGTCGATGAGACCAGGAGCGTTTGCGACAGTGATCCCGAATTTGAGTGCCAGCCCGCTCCGCGGCAAAACGAAACCGGCACAGCCTTGGGGCAATGCAATTGCTACGCCGGTAGGTACGAGGACGCGACCTCCCGCGGATGGAATTTCGGTGTCGATTCGAGCGTAGAGATCCAGGCCAGCGTCGCCGGCGTGGGCGTAGGTGGGCGTGGGCAAATCAGTATCCAAGAGCTGGATGGCAAGGGTGAGCACATGTGAAGCCTACGATCACGGGGTGCTGGTGTGGATGGATCTCGAAATGACCGGGCTAGATCCGGCGACCGATGTAATTGTGGAGATCGCCACGTTGGTGACCAACGACGACCTTGAGATCATGGCGGAAGGCCCCGATTTGGTGGTCCACGCGACTGATGCCGAGCTTGACCGCATGGACGACTTTGTGCGCAAAATGCACACTCGATCTGGGCTCCTCAAGCAGATTCAGGCTTCAACGGTCACCTTGAGCGATGCTGCCGCCCAGACGCTGGCCTTTATCAAGGAACATGTGCCCGAGGCCAATACGGTGCCGCTGTGCGGAAATTCGATCGGGACCGACCGCCGATTTCTGGCTATCTATATTCCAGAAATCGAGGAATATTTGCATTATCGATCGGTTGATGTTTCGACAATCAAGGAACTCACACGTCGTTGGTACCCGAAAAATTTCGGCAAAGTGCCGTCGAAAAAGACAAGTCATCGCGCCCTTGACGACATTCGCGAAAGCGTTGCCGAATTGCGTTGGTATCGTGAAAATGTGTTTGTGAAGCAGGAGCAAAAATGACTGACGTAGTGATGCCTCGCCCCCCAAAGCAAGAGCAGCTTCCTCCGCAAGTCGAAGTCGTTGAAGTAGCGCCAAACATTTTGCGCATGCAGTTGCCGATCTCGATGCCGGGCCTTGGCCATGTCAATACCTACGCGCTGCTCGACAAGAACGGCGTAGCGCTCGTGGATCCTGGCTTGCCCAATGAAGAGTGTTGGGACGCTCTCGAAGACCGATTGGCTCAAGCTGGCCTAGCCGTGCGCAACGTGCACACAGTTGTGGTCACTCACTCGCATCCGGACCATTTTGGTGGCGCTGGGCGACTGCGCGCCGAGGCTGGCGCCCGCATTGTGGGCCATGATTTGTTTCGTTGGGCGTTCGATCCTGAGCCCGACCTGGATCTCGACGATCCGCTCAGCGATGAAGATTTTGCCGACGAGATGGCCAGGCGTCCAGCCCCCTGGGAGCGGGAGTCTCGCTGGACTAAGCGCACGCACGACGCACCTAAAGATCTCGATCATGGACCTGACGGAATCCTTGCTCGGCTCAAGAAATGGGGTCGTCCCACGCCCACGTTGCGAGTGTCTGACGGTGACGTGTTGATGTTGGCTGACCGCGAATGGGTGGGCGTCCACACACCTGGTCACACCACCGATCACCTGTGTTTGTTTGACCCGACGGGCGGCGTTTTTTTGAGTGGCGACCATGTGTTGCCATCGATCACGCCGCATATCAGCGGCGGTCACACAGAAGGCCATGATCCGCTTGACGACTTTTTCACCAGCCTTGATCGTATGCATGAGTTCGCCGCGCTGGGCGTGAAGTTGGTGTTGCCCGCGCACGGTTTGGAGTTCACTGATTTGGCGGGTCGGGCTGACGCGATTCGTCACCATCACGAGGGTCGGCTCGACAAACTTCGCGAGGCTTCCAACGCGCTTGGCGCGCTCAATGTGCAAGAGTTTTCCCACGAATTGTTTTTGCCGCGGTCGTGGGGATGGATGGCCGAAAGCGAGACATATGCGCACCTCGACCATCTATTGCGCCTTGGTCAAGCCACTGTCGAACGCGTCGATGGCGAATTGGTGTTTACGGTCGCAGAACGACCTTGACTGCGCCTGATGCCTTGTCGTGCGCGGTGCGGCACGCATTGGCGAAATCGTCGAGGGCAAACTCGTGAGTGACAAGACTGCTAGACGGAAATCCGCCAGCGGAAATGATGTTGAGCGCTCGATCAAATGAGTGGATTTCGTGCCCAGTGGGATCGCTGTCAACGCAGTGACACAATGTGCCGATCATGGTGAGTTCCTTGAAGTACAAGGGCCCGAGGTCGATGTCGCTTCGGCCGCTGACGCCGGCCTGAATGATCACGCCGCGGCTCGACGTGTAACGAAGTGCTTGGTCAATCGACTCTCCCGTGCCGACTGCTTCGTAGGTGTAGTAGATGCCGCCCACGAGTTGGGCACCGGATTTGCGGCCCACGACCTTGGCGCCGGTGATGGCGGCGAGAGCCTCCATGATGGCTTTGTCGCCGCGTTCGGTGACTACGTGATGAGCGCCAAGTTGGGTGGCGAGCGTGGCCTGGTGAGCGTGACGAGCCAAAACAATCACGGTGCTGTCGGGGCAGAGATCGCGCACGGAAGCCACGGCGGCTAGCCCGATGATTCCGGCACCGATGATGAGCACCGGCTCGCCGTGTTGTGGCGCTCGGCGCAATATGCCGTGTACCGAAATCGATAGCGGCTCGGC
>JAYWAI010000483.1:0-3131 GCA_043782545.1 Acidimicrobiia bacterium | reverse complement strand
GAGGTTATGTCGCCTGATCAATCATTCTGTCAAGGTCCAGTCGAAACTGCTGCCCATCAATTTCCGGCGCATTCGCAAAAGCCGCCGCCACGACCTCGGCATTCACGAACGTGTGGCGACGGATTGGGCGAAGGTCTCCAACCGGTGTGCCATTTCGCGTGACCACAAATGACTCACCATTGTCGAGTGAACGCATTATTTCGCCACTGTCGTTTCGAAGTTCTCGCTGCGTTACCTCCCGTGCCATGTTCCCAGGGTAGCACCGGTGCTACACAAATTTGCGTGCGACCCCATATCGATCCAAACAACGGTTTCGTGCATTGCCTGGTGCAACGTAAGGGCGATAGCTGCGCACCACAAGCGACGCTCGTCACCGAGCTATCGGTACCCGGTGGGATCCAGGGCGATGTCTTGGGGGCGCACGGGGGTGCGGGGTAGCTCGAGGCCGGTGGCGTTGCGGATGGCAGCCACGACGGCCGCAGTCGACGAAATCGTGGGTGGTTCACCAATGCCCTTGGCGCCAAACGGAGCGCCGGGTTCTGGCTCTTCGATAAGGGCCGCGATCGTGACCGTCGGCATGTCGAGCGCCGTGGGAATCAGGTAGTCGGTGAACGACGGATTCCGTACCCGGCCGCGTTCCACAATGATCTCTTCCATCACCGCCAGGCCAACACCTTGGGCGATGCCGCCTTCTATTTGACCCAGCGCCTGTAAGGGATTCATGATTTTTCCGACATCTTGCGAGGTCGTGATATTGACCACGCGCACAAGCCCCAATTCGCGGTCGACGTCCACCACGGCGCAATGCGCGGCGAAGGCGAAACTCACGTGTCCGTTGCCTTGGCCGTTCTCGTCAAGCACATCGGTGGGCTGGTGATGATGTGACACTTCGCGCTCATACTGCCGAGTAGCGATGTGGTCGATCATGGCCACGTCAACGTCACCATTGAGCGATCGGACGCGACCATCGGCGTGGGTGAGCACCGACGCCGACACGCCGTTGTCGGCTGCGACATCGGCCAAAATGTCGGCCAGGACTGCTCGGCACGCAAGCTCAATCGCACCGCCCGACATCCACGTTTGGCGACTCGCCGACGTTGAGCCCGCCGAGCCAATCGTGGTATCGGCCTGGTCCACAATGACGTGTTCGACACCGAGTACCGATCGGGCGATTTGAGCGGCCAACGTCACGAATCCCTGGCCAACTTCCGCGCACGCCGACTTCACAATCACCACGCCGCTATCAATCGTGCATCGGCCCACTGAGTAGTCATCGAACCCGTCGGAGAACATGAGATTTTTGATGCTCACGGCAAAGCCAGTGCCGCGCCGGATGTGGCGCTCATCGGCAGTGCGGCCAGCTCCGCCGGGACGGGCCATCATGTCGCCGCCTGCGCTCAACGACGGCTCCCCAGAAACAGCGGCGGCGCACGTGCGAATCACTTCTGCGACTGGAGTCGCTCCGGTGAGCACTTGGCCGGTGATCAGCGAGTCGCCAGGGGCCAGCGCGTTGTGCAAACGCAAATCGATCGGATCCATTCCGAGCGCCAGCGCGAGCTTGTCCATTTGAGCTTCGTGCGCAAAGCAGGCTTGCACCGCGCCGAAGCCGCGCATCGCGCCACACGTTGGGTTGTTGGTGCGCACCGCGAGGCCCTCGATGGTGGCCGACGGCACCTTGTATGGTCCGCACGAAAAGCACACGGCATTGGTGAGCACGGCCGCGCTCGTCGATGCGTACGCTCCCCCATCGAGTACGAGGCGGGCTTCGACGCGTACCAATGTGCCGTCACGACTGGCGTGATGGCGGTACCACATTTTCGCCGGGTGCCGATGCACGTGACCGAAGAACGACTCTTCACGCGAGTACTGCATTTTCACCGGACGCCCAGTGCGCAATGCCAACAAACACGTATGGATTTGCAGGCTCACATCTTCACGAGCACCGAACGCGCCGCCCACGCCGGCGAGCACGAGTCGCACTTTTTCGTGCGACAAATTGAGCGCCGCCGCGGTCTGATCCCGGTCCACGTGGAGGAACTGGGTGGCCACGTGCAGCGTCACGCCGCCGTCCTCGTCGGGCACGGCAAGCGCAGCTTCCGGACCCAAAAACGCTTGGTCTTGCATGCCAACTTCGTAGGTACCTTCGACGGTCACTTCGCCCACAAGAGTTTGGTCGCCGCGACGTATCCACATGTGTTTGAACACGTTGCCATTCGGGTGCAACGGCTCGCCCACAAGCGCGATTTCCGGGTCGGTCACGGGCTCAAAAATTTCGTATTCGACCACGATCGCCGCGCATGCTTGGCGCGCTCGATCAGGATGATCGGCAGCCACAATGGCGATTGGTTCGCCGTGAAAGCGAACGATCTCAGACGCGAACACCGGCTGGTCGGGGTGTTCCAATCCGTACTCCATCCGGCCCGGCACATCGGCCGCCGTGAGTACCGCGCTCACGCCGATTATTGCCAATGCCGGCGCAACGTTGATTGACAGAATTCGAGCACTGGCGTGAGGCGAACGAAGCGTCGCGCCGTACAACATGCCGTCGGCTTGATAGTCGTTGGAGAACGCGAATTCGCCGCGAACTTTGGGAACAGCGTCGTGGCGGATGACGCTCTCGCCAACGCCACCGCGCACCTTTACGCCCTGCTGCACGGCAGTCACTTCGAACGCCCTGAACGTTCGACGCGACGGATTTGTACGTCTCGCACAGCTTCGAAAATGCGGCCGTATCCGGTGCACCGGCACAGGTTTCCGCTGATTGCTTCACGCACCTCAAGGTCGCTTGGCGCGGCGTTGTGGTCGAGCAAATCGTGCACTGCCATGATGAGGCCCGGCGTACAGAAACCGCATTGCACAGCGCCGTTGGTCACGAAGCTTTGCTGCACATCCGACAGCTGATCATCGGGCCCGCCCAGGGCCTCGACGGTGCGAATATCAGCATGCGTAACTGACGCTGCCATCACCAAACAGGCACACTCCAACACGCCGTCGATCAACACCGAGCACGATCCACACTCGCCTTGCTCGCAGGCATTTTTCGCCCCCGGCAGACCAAGGCGTTCTCGCAACACGTACAGCAACGACTCGCCGACCCATCCGTTTGCCACGTCATGTTGGGCACCGTTTAT
>JAYWAI010000482.1:0-3132 GCA_043782545.1 Acidimicrobiia bacterium | reverse complement strand
CGAGCATCGGTAACACCTGATGCTCAAACAAATCAAGGCTTTCAGCGGCCAAATCGGGCGAGATGCCACCCATGAGCGGATGCATCACGAAGAGTCCGTGCAGCTGCATTGAGGCCACAACTTCTTCTGGAGTCATGACGCAATACATGCCACTGGCTTTGATCTCGTCAATTGTGTGCGCCTTGAGGTGCACGACCGAATGCTGTCCCTTGCGTTGCCACGACGAGTACGTCTGGGCGTCAAACAGGGCATGGGGGCCAATGCGTTGCCAGTCGCGTTCTGGGTCGATGCTGACGTGAATGAACGCCGGCAATTTAGCGCTGGGTACCACGGCAAAGCCCCGATAGCCAACGGCTGTACATTCGTCGTAGTAAGCCTGCGTCACCGCCGGGTCGTCCACAGCGGGGGAAAACAGTGTGTTGAGGCGTGCTGCTCGGCGCGCCGCGACTGGCGTAGAGCCGCCCAACATGAGCGTGGGACCACCAGCGGTATGCGGCATGGGGCGCACGCGCACCTGACGCCCCCGGAAGTCGAAATATTCACCAGTCCACGCTGCTCGCAGGGTCACCACACACTCTTCGAGAAGGCGGTAGCGGTCGGCGAATGCGATGCCGGCCATCTGAAATTCTTCTTCGCGATAGCCGGTGCCAGCGATCACGCTGAGGCGGCCTTTGGAGATGATGTCAACAACGGCGAGCTCCTCGGCCAAACGCACAGGGTCGTGCATGATGGCCAATAGCGCCGAAATGTTGATGCTCATTCGAGTCGTAATGGCGGCCACCGCTGTCGCCACGGTGAGCGGTGCCGGCATGTAGCCGTCTTCGGTGCCGTGGTGCTCCGACAGCGTCACGATATCGAAACCGACGCGTTCTGCCCACCGAACGTGTTCGATGCATGCTGCGTATTGATCGGTGGCGCTCAGCGTGCTTCCGAGCGGTCGGCGAAGATCAAAACGAATTACTTTCATCATATGTAAAAGCCCCTCTGACGCGATCGGCCATTGACAGGAACGGCCTGAAACCCTTATGGCGACTCTAATCTGACGGACCGTCAGAAACGCACCTCAAGTTTCTTGGACCGTCGAAAATGCACGAATGTGCGATATGTTGCGGCCATGTCAACCCCACCCGCCGACGGCTCGCCGGACAACGATTCATCCGAGACCAGTTCCCAACATGTGGAGCAAAGTTGGGCTACGCCAACGCATGCCGAGATTGTGGAAATCACCAAGGGTCACGTGGCTGGCATGGAGGCCAGCGACGCCGACCCTGTGTGGCTCATTGCAGGAATGCAGCACGTCATGTTGCGAACCGTTGGGCGCAAGACCGGCAATGTCCACAAGGTGGCGTTGCCCACATGGAATGACAGCGATGGCGTGCGAGTGGTCGTTGGCTCATTCGCGGGCCACGACAAGAACCCATCGTGGTTCACCAACTTGGCCGACTCCGCCGCGAACCCGGAGGTGTACTGCCGAGTTCAAGGCGGTGCGTTCTGGTCGGCACCGGAGGTGTTGACGGGCTCGGAACGCGACCACGCGTGGGCAGGACTCGTGGCGGATCGTCCGTGGTACAACGACTACCAAGCCAAAACATCGCGACCGATTCCGTTGGTGCGGTTGCCCGAAACTCGCCCGGCAACGCCGGGAGTTGTCGCTGCGCCAACGCCGGATGAGGTCCTGTGATGGGCGATCGTCTCGACGGCCGCGTGGCCGTCATCACAGGTGCCGGGCAGGGCATCGGGCGCGGTGTGGCCCGCCGATTTGCTCGCGAAGGTTGCGCGATTGTGGTGGCCGAAATCAACGACGACAGCGGCCCAGAAACGGTTCGACAGGTTGAAGAACTCGGCTCGCAGGCGGTCTTTCTGCGCACCGATGTGAGCGACGAAACTCAGGCTCGGGCGTGCGTTCAAGCAGCGATTTCCGAATATGGTCGAGTCGATATTTTGGTGAACAACGCTTGGGGCGGCGCTCCCGGCGGGCGCATCGAATGGCACACAGCTGATCAATTGCGCCGCACCATGGATGTGTCGTTTTACTCAGGCTTGTGGACCATGCAAGAAGCGTTCCCGCATATGAAATTCGCCGGCGTGGGGTCGATTATCAACCTGTGTTCGCTCAACGGCGTGAACGCTCACATGTATTCCGTGGCCTACAACACGGCCAAGGAAGCCTTGCGCACACTGAGCCGCACCGCAGCCGTTGAGTGGGGGCAATACAACATTCGCACCAACGTGATTTGCCCGGCCGCGGCCAGTGAGGCGTACCAAAACTACGCCGCCGCAAACCCGGCGAACGTGGCAAAAATGCTGGAGGAAAACCCAATGCGCCGCATGGGCGATGCCGAAAACGACATCGGCGGGGCGGCCTTGTTTTTGGCCAGCGACGACTCTGCCTACGTGAATGGCAGCACTCTTTTTGTGAGCGGCGGGACGCACATCAACGGCGTGTCGTGGCACCCCGACATGCCAGACGAACGCCCCGAATGTTGGGGCTAAGAGTAGGCCTGAGCTTCGACTCGCGCGGGCAATCGCCAGCAACAACCGCCGGGGGCGTCTAGATCCCCAGAATGGTGCCGCCGTCGATCTTGATGGTCTGGCCATTGATCCACGCGCCGTCGTCTGACAACAAGAACGTCACAGCATTGGCGATATCCGCTGGCTGACCATGACGGATCGATCGGCCCATACGCAAGATCTTCCCGGCCCGGTCCCCCATTGCATCTAGCGCCACTCCGGGCAACACCATGCCGGGAGCAACCGCGTTGGCTCGAATACCCTTTTGGCCGTAGGCACTGGCAATGTGACGCACCACTGCAGTCATACCGGTCTTGGCCGTGGCATAGGCCAGGCGAATCGGTTCGCCCGCGTACACCGCATCAGACGCGGTACACACAATGCCACCGCCACCAGCGGCGATGAGATGCGGGATGGCATATTTAGCCGTCAAGAAAAACCCGGTCAGGCCGACGTCAATCGAGCGGTTCCACACCTCGAGCGGGAGTGAACAAATGTCGTGTAGGCCGTCGGCACCAAGAGCGTTGGGCCCCATGTCCATAGCGTTGAAGTGCAATCCGTGCAAAGCCCCGCGAGCCTCGACGATGCCATCGATGAGCATCTGAATTGAGGCCTCGCTGG